>JBJHBB010000089.1:0-7462 GCA_050485265.1 Rhodothermales bacterium
TGGTCGTACAGCCAGACCATTAGCAGGCGGTAGGCCGGTAGCGCGACGAAGTAGAAGGCGGCGAAGCCAGCCATGAACGCCGCCAGCGGGGTCTCGCCGGCCATGCCCCGGCTGGCCCACACGGCGATCAACAGGTGCCACACCCCCCAGAGCAAGCCGACGATGAGGCCCGTCTGAATCGCGCTGTACCGCTCACGCAACACGGGAACCGCGAAACCAGTCCAGCCAAGCTCCTCGAGTAGACCGCCACCAATCACGCCCCAGCCGAGGCCGAAGAGCAGCAGCGCCAGCGGGGCGTCCGTCGTGATAATGCCCGGGGTGAAGTGCGGCCAGAAGAGCGCCAACCCCAAGAGCACGGCGGCAACAAGCGCGGGACCGGTAAGAAGCGCGAACGCCCACCACCGCCCCGCAAAGCGCCAGCGCAGGAGGCGGCGCCCGAGCTCGCGGAGCGCCGTCCTTCCGCCGACCAACGCCGTCATGAGAAGGCCGGCGAGGCTCGGTCCGGCGAACAGCGCCAGCAGGGTGAAGGGGAAGAGCCGCGCAACGTCGTCCGGCTGGCCGGGGATACCGCCGGGAGCGACGAGCGCCAGGATCCCGCCCCACGAGATCGCGAATACGAGAACGTAGAAGCCCACGACGGGATGGCGGCGGGCGAAGGCGCGGACCGCAGACATGGCGATCACATGGACGAAGCGACCGCTGGTATAGGCAGGCGCCGGAGGTCGCGGCGGCGTACCAGCGCCACCACTCCGACGACAACCCATACCACTGCCGCAAGCGTGAAGGAATAGACGAGCAGACTTCCGCCCGCGAGGTCCAGCGGGTTCAGCGCAAGCAGGCTGGCGGTAAAGCTGAAATGCATGAGTACCGCCACCAGAAGGCTCTGCGTGTGCTCATAGACCCAGGCCATGAGGATCCTGAACGCCGTGAGGTATCCGACGAAGATCCCCAGGACAGTCGCAGCGAGATAGAAGGTGGTGCTCAGCTCGCTGGCCGCCGCCTGGGCCGACCAGACGTTCGGGAAGAGGTGCCAGGCGCTCCACAGAATGCCGATAACAAGCCCAGTGGCGAGGACGCCGTAACGCCGCCGCATCGTCGGAATGGCGAAGCCGGTCCATCCCAGTTCCTCGATCAGACCCGCGGAGAGACCCACACCCAGGCTGATCAAGAGCAACCGTCCCAATCCACCCGTCGCAACCACACCCGGCAGGAAAGCATCGGAGATGGACGAAAGCGCCAGCAGTGTCGCCAGCATCAGGGTCGGCGCGGTCAGAAGCGCGGTGGCGTACCACCTCATTCCTACCCGCCACGCCAGCAGGCGCGAGCGGATGTCGCGCAGCCCGGCGCGCCCGTGGACGAGTGCGGTCATGAGGATGCCCGCAAGGCTCGGTCCGGCTAGCATCGCGATCAGCGCATAGACGAAGCGCGGGTCGCTCGCTGGCGTCGTGCCCGTCATCTCCCCGGAACCACCGATCGCCAACAGTCCGCCGCCCCACGAAATGGCGAAAGCCAGAGTGAAGTAGGTGACGAGCGGATGACGTCTAATCATGGCGGTGAGGCGATGCATAGTCCTCTCCTAGCGCTCGGCCATCACCTGCGGTGGCAGCCGATCCTTGCTCTCGTAAGCGTGCGTGACGGCCGCGATATGCATCGCGGCGTGGGCGACGATCGAGCCGACGGGGTTCGCCGTCGTGATGACGGGTGCCGAGATCACCGTGTTGCCGATGATTGGGCCAATCACCTCTCGACTGCGGAAATCCTCGTAACCGACGTGGTAGGTCACCGTGATCGACGTAATCAGCACAAGGCTTAGTCCCGCGAACGCCAGCCTGCGCTTCAACCCTTCGATCCGACCACGCATCATCCCTAGGGCGATGAACGCGGGGAAGGCGCTGAGAAGCAGCGCATCCACCACGCCATACGCCAGCCCCCGCCAGACGAGCTCGAACGCGAAATACCAGCCAGTTGGGCGCGGCGTCGCGTCGACCCGGGCGAGCACGCTCCATACGACGAACGTCGAGGAAATCAGGCCCAGAACGAGGCTCGAGCGCCAGCGGGAGCGCAGCACGTGCCTCAGATCGATGCCAGACTGGCGGACATACAGCGCGAGTGCACCGACCGCTGCCACGAAGTATATCAGGTAGTAGACGTCATGCTGAAGTGAGAAGACCGATGTCAGCATGAAGGGCAGCAAGAACGCGAGCAACGAGACGGCGACGAACCATGCGAGGTGCCATGCGCGGCCGCGCCGAGCCCACGGCGTGTGAGTTGTCGTCTGGTGAGCATGTATCGTGAGGGTGCTCATGATGCCCTCTATGCGACCGCGGCGACCTGTGGCATCGATTGCCGTGACGTTCGCCGCGAACGGTGCTCGCGTGCTGCCAACACGCCGATGATGGCCCACAGCGCAGCAGCGAACAAGAGGTCAAATGCAATAATCGCCGTCGGTAACTCGACTCCCGGCAGCAGCCCGGCGATGAGACCGGCGTGCATGAGAATCGCAATGAGCAGGCTACCGGTGCGGTCATGGACCCACACCATCAACACGCGGTAGGCGATCAGAAAGCTGAACAATTTGACGACCAGCAGCACGAGCGGAAACAGCCCCGAGAAGCTGTCACTCTCCCAGAAGAGCAGGAAGTGCCAGGCGCCCCACGCGAAACCCAGCAGGAGTCCCGTCGCCAGAACGCCGTATTGCTGCCTCAGCATCGGCGCCGCAAACCCACTCCACCCAAGCTCTTCCAAAAGACCCACGATCAGGCCCAGAGCGAGTGTCGCAAGCAGTAGCACGACGGTGCTCTCGGACGTGAGGAGGGCTGGTAGGAAGTCGGGCGAGCTGAACCAAGCGGCGAGACTTACCGCCACACCAGCGGTCAGCAACGGCGCGGTGAGCAGCGCAATCGCGTACCAATGAACGCCGACGCGCCACGACAGCAGACGATCCAGCAGATTGCGAAAGCCGGCGCGGCCGCGCACGACTCCCGTCATCACGATACCCGCGAGAGCGGGCCCGGCGAGCATGGCAGTGTAGAGGAGCGGAGACGCCTGCAGTGGGTCGTCAGACGCCGGAAGCGGGATCCCGTCCGGGCCGGCTACGACAAGGATTCCACCCGACGAGACTGCGAACGTCAGGATAAAGTAGCTGACGAGGGGATGGCGACGGGCGAAGGCGCGGACCGCGGACATGGCTATTTATCACGCGCCCGGTGCCGCATTCAGCGCCGCGCCGATGTAGTACGGCCAGACGATGAGCGCGAGCAAGGCCTTCCAGAAGGACAACTCGAGGAAGCCGATGGTGAACAGCCAGGCCGCGAACCAGAACATGCCCAGCGAGCTGTGCTGCTCGATACGAATCCGCTCAGTGCGAGCAGTAGTGGCGTCGGTACCCATATCAGAAGCTGTGATGTTGGGACTCATCAGCTTCATACGAATCCTCCGACTTCGACACCGTGCGGCAAAGTCTCGGGAGGCTGTCAGCGCGTTCCCTCTTCCTTCGCAGGAACAACTACTACGACCTCACCCAGGCCCGGGGCCGCAAACGCGCCGCAGCAACGAAAGTCCCTTTGTAGCAGGCGCGCACCATTGTGCACGGCCAAGCTTCCTGCCATGATGCCGGATCAAACGCATCGCAGGAATTGCGCCGGACCTTTGACTGGCACCGTGCCCGCCCTCCTTACCCGCGGCCATAGACGAGAAACGCCCCGCAAGAGCCGTACGGGGCGTTTTTCGTATCGCGTGCCCGGGAAGATTCGAACTCCCGACCTTCTGATCCGTAGTCAGACGCTCTATCCAGCTGAGCTACGGGCACGTGGGCGCGTGAGCGCCGCGTGGTCAGAAACGTACGCACTCGCGTGGAGAGGGTTCAAGTGAAGATGCCGGGGAAGGTTGGTCTGCGAGTCGTGACAAACGTCACTTGACGGGTTGTCGTGGAGGCCTGAAGTTGTGGAATCTCGGCCGCCTTTCCAGCAGCGATACCGATGAGGAAGCGACTTGTAGTGGTATGGTTGGCCGCAGTTTGCATGGCTCTGCAGGCCAGTGCCTCTGATACGCTCAGACAAGACTGTCATGCCCACCTGCGAGCCGGTTCGGATGGCGCAGGGGTTGCACTGGAGCGAATCCGACAGCGAGTCGCAGACAGCCTCCTCTCGATGTCACTGGCCCACCTTACGGCTGAGCGCGGTGGGCGCGGTGGGCGCGCTGTCGCTTGTCTACGAAAGGAATCCGTGTTTCAGAACTGGAGTGGTCAGTGGGAAGACTATGATCGCTACCTGTTCGCGCACGACGCATCGGGACGGCTCGTCGAGGAGCTACGACAGGCCCACTACCCCTGGGGATGGGTCGATACTTATCGCGAGACGCACACCTATGCGACTGGACAACTAGCGACTAGCGTGCTGAGCTACTGGGACGGCAGCGTTTGGAACGACATGCGGCGCCTCACGCGAACCTATGAAGGCAACCTCCTGAAGACGCTCACGCACGCCGTAAATGATTTCGGCGATTGGGAGGACATGTTGCGCATCGTCTACGAGTACGATGGCGGTCTGGAAACGGAGTGGCGATACGAATGGTGGACCGGCTCGTCGTGGAGCCCGGAGTGGCGGGCCACACTTGTCTATGATTCTCAGAACCGCCTGAACTCTATCACCGAGCAGTACCTCGAATACGGATCGTGGCTCGACAGCTATCGCTACCTGTACCTCTACGGTGATTCAGGTCGACTGGCCGAAATCGTTGAGCAGCTTAGAAGCTCCGGGCAGTGGATTAATGATTGGCGCGTGCACTACATGTACGACGCCATGCACGTGTCGGTTGAGCGAGAGGACTACTGGCTTGCCGGGCAGTGGCACCCGACCTATCGCGCCCTCCACACGTACAACGGCCACCTTCTCGAGGCCACCGTCAGGCAGCCGTGGACCGGCAGCCAGTGGTACAACGAGTGGCGAGACCTGCTGTACTACGGGCCAGGCGACAACCTGGTCGAAGAGGTCACGCAGGGATGGACGGGTGCCGCGTGGGCAAACGGTCACCGCCTGGTTCACCAGTATGAGCCGTTTCTTTCGAGCGAGCCGGGAGTCGGCCCCGACGCGCAGGTGTCCGTGGCGATCTATCCGAACCCAGTGTGAACCATGGCACGGATCGATCTCGCAGGCTCAATGGGGCCCAGGGTTCACTGGTCGATTCTAGACGTTTTGGGTCGACAGGTCGAAGCCGGCTCCGAACTGGCAAACAGTCAGGCGGGTGCATCGTGGACAATCGAGGTGGGAGGCCTCCCCAACTCGATCTACTTCCTGCGGGTCACCGACGGCACGCAGTCCGCAACAACTAGACTACTGGTTGCGCGCTGAACCTCCGCCTTCGACCGTCCTCAACCCCTCATCTTTGAGACGAGGAACGCAACCGCGCCGAGGACCACGATTACGAGGACGACCCCGACCCAAACGCCGGCCTCGAAGATTGCTCCTATCGCCTCGCACCCGGGTAATACCAGCAGCAGGGCAAACGCGATGAGAGTGGCGGCGAAACGGGGGAGATAGGGCATGATGAGATGGGTGAAGTGCATTGTGCTAACCATCTGAACATCTTCAGGGTTCATCGATGAGCACAATAATTTCTGTGTCATCGGCACCCGTCACGTTAGCAGACTCTGCCTTGTGACGATTCAGGAGCCGTGAGTTCAACCTAGTAATCCATTGCGGTCGGACAGCCACCTCACCACTTCGTGGGCATCTCCATCTGGCTCCGTGACCGGAAATCGGGCGTGCTCGATAACGCCGTCATGCAAGATGAGCGTAAGTCGCACCACCCTGTCGTGGATCCGTCGCGCGGGCAGACCGAGTAGACGGACGAACCACAGGCCTTCATCACTTAGAAGGTGGTACGAGAGCTTCAGTCGTTCACGTGCAGCGAGTTGCTGAGCCGGTTCGTTTCCACTCAGGCCGAGCACGGTCACTCCAAGCGAGGTCAGTTCGTCGTGCATATCCCGGTACGAGCAGGACTGCGCCGTGCAACCCTGAAGACCCGGTAGGGAGGTCCACCCGGTTGGAGGATCGAAACTCGGATCTTGTATGCCCGGGTGGACGAACACCACGACCCGACCTGTGGTGGTTGAGAGGTCCACGAAGTCGCCACTGGTTGATGGGAGCGGGGAAGCGGGGACGAGCCGCCCCGGAAGACGTTCGGCCAGCGATCGCATTGCCTATGGGGTGAGTCGACTCAAGGTCCAGTCGGTCGATTCGTCACTTCGCGAATATCGAAAACGATCGTGTAGTCGATCCTCCCTTCCCTGCCAGAACTCGACGACCGAGGGTCGCAACTCGAAGGCGCCCCACGCCGGTAGTGGGATTTCGTTGCCAAGCTCGGCATCGAGGGCGTCCCGCAGAGACTGCAACCACGCGCGTCCGGATACCGGCAGCGAGGGTTTGGCCACGTGCAGGGCGATCTGGGCCTCCCGGGACCTCGAGTCGAACAACCGTTTCGCTATGTCTTGTGGGAGAGGGCACGTCATACCGAGAAGTCGCACCTGCCGTCCGCTTACGGGCCAGTAGATCACCCCGCTGGTCCTGGCATCAAGACGCAACTCGTCAGTCTTTGAACTCTCTAGGTGACTGGTGAACTGTAGTCCGACTTTGGACACGTGCTTCAACCCTACGGTCCTCGAAGACGGCCACCCGTCTCGCCCGTTGGTGCAAAGGACCATGGCGTGAGCGTCGACTTCAGAATCGACGGCCTCAGCCAGCCAGTCGCGCAACTGCTCCAAAGGATCAGCGAGAAGATCGGACTGTCGCAGTGTGTCGTTCCCGAATCTGTGTGGCGACGGAGTGTCAGAGCTAGAGCGCATCGACAACCCGGCGAAGCCGATCGCGGATGTCAGCAGCGACCTCCCCGAGTTGGTCGTTCTCGACGGCGGCCATCGATGCGATCGGGTCAACAGCGGACACTTCGGTGCGGCCATCCCCCGCATCTTGCAGGATGACGTTGCACGGCAGCAGCGTGCCGATCTTGTCCTCGAGTTGTAGCGCCTGGTGTGCAGCGGCCGGATTGCACGCCCCGAGGATTTTGTAGGGCCTGAAGTCGACGTCGAGCTTCTTCTTTAGGGTGGCGGCGACATCGATTTCCGTCAGCACGCCAAATCCCTCCTCCTTCAGCGCGTCGCGCACGCGAGCCTCCGCATCGTTAATCGCCAGGTTGAGGTATCGGGAGTAGTGGTAGTCGCTCATCGGAGCAGGGTAATTGTGGACTGGGGCCGTCGCGGGTGATACACGCAGGCACCGGCTCCGTTCGGTGGGACAATTCGAATCTCCGGTATGGTGAGGATCGGGTTGGAGCGGACCCATGCCCTGGATTCAAGCCCAAAAAAATAGGTCGACTGGCGTGGCCCCCTCACGTCGCGGATCTCGAATGAATCGTATGAGGGTCACGTTTCAATGATGAGGCCGGTTGAGCGCGCTGTGTGGAAGGG
>JBJHBB010000090.1:0-7408 GCA_050485265.1 Rhodothermales bacterium
TTCCAGCACCGTCACTTTTCCATTCGTCAAGGTGCTCAGCAGCGAGTCGCGAAGCATTCTTCAGTGCATTATCTGGTCTGCTGATGGTTTCGCGTCTGCCAAAGAAATCGGACAGCAAGCAGAACGGGTCTCCGGCCCGATCCGCCGGAGACCCGCCCCAACTCCCTTGTCACGAGTGGGTCAAAATGCTGACGCAGCTCCGGCACACACCCAGGACCGGGCTGGCGACCCCACTCGAGGCACACACCTCGCAAAATCGTGCCGCTTTACCGTTCTACGACCCGTTTGTGAGTCCGCACGGTTCGCGAATCAGAAAATGTGGCCGCGCGGCCTGTAGCAGCCAGGTCATGGGACTCTGATTCGCGTGGTTGGCTTTACTCTGCGAACACGTCATCGCGTTGCTCCAGCCACTCTAGGCCTCACCAGGCACGCTTACCAGGATCGAGATGGGGAGCCCTCGACAGAAAAGCGCACGACTGCTGACTGCGACGCATTGGTGAGCGATTCCGCCCACCTTGTGCGCGGTCACGCACAGTCCATCTCCACCCTGGTCGCGTGTAGACCACATCCGCACGCTGGCACTGCTATTGATCCGGGGACCACGTCCAGATCGAGCAGACGATGTTTAAGAACTACCTCCAGATCGCACTCCGCAACCTTGGCCGCAGGAAGGGCCATGCATTCATCAACATTACGGGACTCGCGGTCGGACTGGCGTGCTGCCTGCTGATTTTTCAGCACGTGTCGTTCGAGTATAGCTATGACCGCTTTCACGAGAATGAGGCCGAGTTGCACAGGGTCATCATGGCCCTCGGCCGGGAGGGCGACGAGAAGCACGAGGCAACCTTCACCCCGTTGATCCTTGGGCCTACGCTCGTGGAGAGCATCCCGGAAGTGGTGCGCTACGCGCGAGTGCACCCGATGTATCAGACTGCCATGGTGGCGAATCCGGCGTTGCCGGACCGGGTGTTCGAAGAGGATGAGGCTTTGTACGTGGATCGGGCCTTCCTAGAGATGTTCTCCTTCGGTCTGGCTGCAGGCGATCCGGGCGAATCACTTCAACCCTGGACCGTCCTCATCACGCGGCAAACTGCCAGTAAGTACTTCGGCGACCGCAACCCCATCGGCGAAGTGCTCGACATTCACGGCCAGGTCGAAGGCACCTACACGGTCTCGGGCATCCTGGAGGACATCCCCGCCAACTCCCATCTCCAGTTTGAGATGCTTCTGCCAATCGAGGACCTGCTGCGCGAGGGTCAGTATGCCTCCGAAGCAGACGGCTGGGGCTCCAACAACTTCATCACCTATGTGATGCTTCACCGCGCGGCAGACCTGGGCGCCGTGAACGGTAAGATGACCTCGGTACTCGAGGAACGACGCGGAGAGGAGCTCAGAGAGGGTGGCTTCAACGGTTATCTGAGAGCACAACCGCTGGGCGACGTTTATCTGAACTCCGACGTGATGGCGTTCGCCACCAAGGCGGGCAGCTACCGCACAGTAAGGTTCTTCAGCATTATCGGACTGCTGACGCTGCTCATCGCTCTGATAAACTATGTCAACCTGGCCTCCGCGCGGGCGCTAGATCGGGCTCGCGAGGTGGGCGTGCGCAAGGCCATTGGCGCCCAGCGTCGTCAGCTCATGATGCAGTTCATCTCCGAGTCGGGCCTGACGATCGCGGTGGGGGCCGTCTTGGCGCTCGGACTCGCGATCGCCCTATCCCCCTTCGTCAACAGCATTGCGGACACGCACCTGGGCTTAGAACTGTGGCTTCAGCCGGGCTTCTGGGTAGCGTTTCTGGTGATACTGCTCGCAACCACTCTGCTGGCAGGGCTCTATCCTGCCTTCATACTGTCGTCATTCGTTACGGTGAAAGCACTCCGCGGCAGGATGGGCTCGGAAGGTGGGCATTTATGGCTCCGACGGGGATTGGTGGTCTCGCAATTCGCTGCCGCGGTGGTACTCGTAGGGGGGACAGCAATCGTCTATCATCAGCTCAATTTTCTAAGGAGCATGGATCTCGGCCTCGATTTGGAGCAGGTGATCACGGTGCCGGGTCCGCGAGTGGTTGCTGATGGAGCAACACAGAGTAGCGCGCGCCTAAACTTTGCCGAGGAAACCCGCCGCCTGCCCGGGGTGCGCGAAGTCGCCACCTCTTGGGCGTTGCCTGGGCAAGGTTTTAACTGGCACGGCGCCAGCGTCTGGCGCGCCGAGGCCGAGCAGGCGAATTCCATCAGGGGCGTTGTGACATTCATCGATACCAGCTTCGCCGCGCTGTATGGTTTGGAAGCCATTGCGGGAACGCTTTTCGATGACCACCACGCTCTGTGGGGAACAACGGCCCCGTGGCCCGTGCTTGCCAACGAATCCGCCGTGCGCGCGCTCGGCTTCTCGGTTCCGGACGATGCGCTCGACCATCCGGTTCTCATTGGCGGAAATGACGTTCGCATCGTGGGAGTACTGCGCGATTTCAACTGGTCGTCCGCACGCGAGGAGCGCGAGAACATGTTCTTTGGGCGCACGGGCTCGGGCGGCCACATTTCGATCCGCGTGGAGACAGCGCAACTCCCATCGACCATCGCCTCCATCGAGCGGACATACACAACGCTGTTCCCGGGCAACGTCTTCCGCTACGACTTCGCGGACCAGGCCTTTGCACAGTTGTATCGAGAGGATCGTCGTTTCGCCAGCCTCTTTGCGCTATTTGCGGGGCTGGCGATACTGATCGCCTGCCTGGGGCTCTTCGGGCTGGCAACCTTCACTGCACAGCAGCGCACAAGGGAGATGGGCGTCAGAAAGGTCCTCGGCGCCACCACAGCCGGGTTGGTGACGCTGCTGTCGAGCGACTTCTTAAAGCTGGTGAGCGTGGCCGTCGCGATCGGATTGCCGGTGGTTTATCTACTTTCGCGGCGCTGGCTCGATGGCTTCGCATTCCGCATCGAACTCAGTCCGGGGGTGTTCCTGTTGGTGGCCGTTGTGATCCTGGCGATCGCTGCGATGACAGTCTCGTATCAGGCTTTCCGAGCTGCAACTGCAGATCCGGTTCGGGCCATTAGAAGTGAATAAGTGCGGAGCATCGGAGATGTGCGATCAACCCTCCGGCCTACCAAAATGCTGCTCTCACGACTCAATCAGCCGCTCTCACCCTGAAAGATGGCACAGATCTGCATCCCGACGCCTCCCCTAGACCAGATTCGCACGGTAGATGTGCAGGTCACGATCGACGGACGTGCGCGCCACGCGCAGTATCGCGTTGAAACCCTCTACTGGGCTGATGGGACTATCGAGCGGATGGATATGCTCCGATCGTTTATCGCTGAGCGACGAAATAGTCACTGGCTACTGGTTCAGATCGGCTCTCCTTCAGATGATCGGGTGCCAGTCCTCTTCAGGCTGCGCGACACCCAAGCGCCATCGCCCGATCCACAGGACGCACCATGATCCGACTGCGTGGCATCGGCAAACACTACCTACAGGGGAACGAGCGGCTCTGGGTCCTCCGCAACGTGAGCCTGAAGGTGCGAGCCGGCGAATTCGTGACAGTTCAGGGCCCGAGTGGCTCGGGCAAGAGCACGCTGCTCAATATCATAGGTCTACTCGAGACGCCAGACACAGGGGAATACGATTTCGACGGCACATCGGTGCACAGCCTCAGTGATCGGCAGCGCAGTGCGTTCCATCGTGAGCATGTTGGTTTCGTTTTTCAAGCATACCATTTGCTCGATGAGCTAACGGTATACGAAAACCTGGAGACTCCGCTATTGTATCAGAAGGTGTCCAAGAGCGAACGACAGCCGCGCGTCGCCGAGATGCTCGACCGCTTCGGGATGGTCGCCAAGAAGGACCTCTTCCCGGAGCAACTCTCCGGCGGCCAACAGCAATTAGTTGGTGTTGCCCGCGCACTGATCATTCGTCCTCGACTGATCCTCGCAGATGAGCCAACGGGGAACCTCCATTCCGAGGCCGGGCAGCAGGTCATGGATGCCTTTAAGAGCCTCAATGAGCAGGATGGAGTCACGGTGATCCAGGTCACCCACGACGAGCGTTGGTCGGGGCATGCCGACCGCGTCATTGAACTTGAGGATGGGTGGCTCAAGACGGACAGCGAGAATGGACCTGGCCAAGTCAGCGCATAGCTCAGCGCCAAAGCGCTGCGGTGAGCCCCGTGTTGGCGCTACTCGAGTCTTCCGGTTCGATAATCCATCAGCACCTGGGTAACGGCCAGGGCATTTCGTGCCTGCGCTTGCTGCACCTCCGCTTCGACCAGACGAACGCTCGCCTCAGCCACGGCGGCGAGCGTGGTCACACCGTGGTGGTAACGGTCGCGCTCTGCCTCTGCAAAAGCAGCAGCAGCCTCCACCCTCCTCGCGGCTACGGCCACCTCCTGTTCGCGGACGTCAAGTTCGCGGATCACTTCGAGCACCTCCACGGCGACTTCGCGCCGACGGTCTGCAGCCTCGACCTCCATCTGCCGTAACCGGGCATGGGTGAGACGGGCTTGGGCCGCGCGCTGTCCTCCATCAAGGAGTGGGAGTCCTATGCTGAGTCCAACCGTTCCACGTCGGTTCTCACCAACTTGCGTCGAGAAAGGAGTGTCTCTCGTGGATGTGTACGTAGTTCCAACGCTGCCAGTGACGCTGACTGTGGGCCACCGCGAAGCCCGAGCGAGACGGTGTTCAGCGACCGCCGAGGCCACCGCCGATTCGTACGCCTTGAGATCCGCCCGGGCCTCGAGCGCGGACTCCACCAGAATGGACTCCTTCTGAGGAGTGCTCGCCGGTAGCGGCTCTGGCGGCACGAATTCGTATTCGCCCGTGGGATCCAGTGCGAGGTGCAAGAGAAGCTGAAGACGCGCCGAACGGAGGGTTCGCTCAGCCTCCAATACACGCAGTTCAGCATCCGCAATACGCTCTTGCTGGAGAAAGATTTCGGACGTGGGCCGCAGTCCGGAGTCGGTCTGATCTCTCACGACTGCTCCTTGCCGCTGCTGAGCCTCGAGATTGGCCTGCACCACATTCACCATCGCTGACGCATTCGCGACAGTAAAGAAGAGCCCGAGCGTCTCGTGCACAGCCGCCTCTTCCGCGCGCGCATGCCGCAAGCGGGCCGCGTCCCGACCTGCTTCTGCGCCTGCTACTCGCGCCTGACGGGCAAACCCATCGAACACTGTCCATGACGCGCTGATTCCCGTCTCTGCGTACTCCGTAGTCTGTTGGGTTAGCTGTCCGGCTGTCTGGTCAAATGAAAGCCCGTAGAGTTGCGAACCGACTGTGTAGAGGTTGAAACTGGGCCAATGCGATGAGCGCGACTGGGCAACGACCGCATCGGTCACAGCTACTTCCAGTTCAGCCTGCTGCACGATTGTCGCCTGCGTTCTTGCAATGGCCAGCGCATCTTCGAGTGTCAAGACTCGCGGAGGCTGCGCATCAGCAGATGCGGCGAGGACGATCGCCATTAGTGGAAGTATGAGCCTGGATTGGGCGCGAATCATGGGCTGAGGCGTAGTTCCTAACCAAGCGCCCGGCCTAATGCGAGGCGCACGCTACACGTGCGACCTAAAGCATGCCAATCGGAGCAATGTGCATGCGGGCTATCGGACCGCATCGATTCGTGCAGTCAGCCGAGCGCCTGCGCACACCTCATGTGCGAATTCGCACATCGGCTTTCTATAAGAGAGCAGTCCGACCTGGCCTCCGAACCTCATCTCAAAGCAATGCAACGGCCGGCAGGACGACAGGACTGCCCACTCCGTCGCCTTCGCAAATTTCACCCCGCTCCGAGTGGCCGGAGTAACCGCTGCCAAAGCTGATAGTCACCGAATCGAGCTACGCCGTAGAGCTTCACGCAGGCCACTCGTACTGATTCTTTCATCCGCGAAAATCTGTAGCGTCGTAGTCGCGGATGAAAAGCTCGCGGTGCGTATGCTCGCAGCGGTCCAATCCACGAGCCATGACTTCCCCTTTTAGCCCCTGTGTTGGTGCGGTGTTCAGCGCCGACATCGCCGTCCCCGAGCACGAGCGTGAGGTGCGCTTCTACGCGCGCGTGTTGAGCACTGGTGACGATCCGCTCTGGAGCGAGGCCGATCTGTCGAACAACCTGGGGATGCCCATCATCGGTCTCGGGGAACGATTGCCGGAGTACGAGTCTCTGCCGCTACAGTGGATGCCCCACATTCAGGTTGCGGACGTCGCCGCGAGCGTTTCCCGCGCCGAGGACCTCGGCGGCACGGTGCTCCTGCACCAGCAGGACGATGAGGGAACGAGCCTTTGGGCGGTTCTGCTCGATCCCGGAGGCACGGCCTTCGGTCTTATTCCGGTCATCCCAGCCGAGACGCTGCCACTGCCTGAGGACGAGCTGAGTGGTGCCCGGCCCTTCGGCCGCATCGCGTGGCTCGACCTGACCGTCCCCAGTGCCGACGACGTTCGTGACTTCTATCGGGAGGTCGTGGGGTGGGGCGTCGAGCCAGTGGAGATGGACGACGCAGAAGGGCGCTATCACGACTACAACATGCTCGGTGGGGACGACCGTCCGGCGGCGGGCATATGCCATGCCCGAGGCCCTAACGCCGCCCTGCCGGCTGTCTGGATGATCTATTTGCCGGTTGGCGACCTGGAGGAGAGTCTGCGACACGTCGAAGCCGAGGGCGGTACGATTCTCACCACAATGAAGGACGCGCAGGGCAACGTCGCATACGCCGCGGTGCGTGACCCCGTCGGGGCGCACTTCGCCCTGGCCGCCGCCTGAACCCTTCGCGCTGCCTGCATCGGACAGACCGGCTGGGCTTGAGGACGATGGTTCCGCCGCCGTGGTCCACTCGCTAGCCGGCTATTAGCCTCGAATCTGCGGCAGAAATCCGCACAGGCACGTCCGAGGGGGCCGGTAAGTTGGGCCTCACCGACCGCCCCCGAACCGATTCAGGCATGAAGATCACGCTTCCCGACGGCTCCGTCCGCGAGTTCGCGTCCGGTACCACCGGTTACGAGATCGCCGACAGCATCTCCTCGGGCCTCGCCCGCAACGCGCTGGCGGTGCGAGTTGACGGTGAGGTGCGCGACCTGCATCGGCCGATCGAAGGCGACGCTTCGGTGGCGATCCTGACGTGGGACGACGCCGACGGTCGGGCGGCGTTCTGGCATTCCTCGGCTCACCTGATGGCCGAGGCGCTCGAGGCGCTCTACCCGGGAGTGCAGTTCGGGATCGGACCCGCGATTGAGGGCGGCTTCTACTACGACGTCGACCTCCAGCGGGTCGAGGGCGGCCCGGCGAGTCTCTCCCCGGAGGATCTCCCCGCCATTGAAGACAAGATGCGCGAGCTGGCGCGGCAGGATAGCCGCTACGAGCGTGTGGACGTCTCCAAGCAGGAAGCGGTGGACTTCTTCACCGAGAAGGGTGACGGTTACAAGCTGGAATT
>JBJHBB010000091.1:0-7371 GCA_050485265.1 Rhodothermales bacterium
GACCACGTCGCCGACACCGTCGAGTTGGGTGCGGCCATCGAACTGAAATACCGGGTAGCCGATCCGGCCGGAACGCATTTTGAGTCGTAGCAGCCGCGGGTTGCTCTCGATCGTTTCGATGCTGACGTGGAGCAGCCGGGCAACATCCTCGGTGGCGTAGACCGGTCCCAGCTGTGCGGCCCACGCGGCATCGTCCTCCGCGTGCTCGTCGGTCGTGGCCATTAGCGTGCCCTCGGCGCTTGCGCTAAATCTACCGCCGGTCGGCGCGATCCTGACGACAGGTCAAAGGACTCGAGTCCAAGGCAGATAACGCCGGACCCCTGCGGACACCTCTGCGCAGAAGTCAAGAGCAAACCGGTGGACCCTCTCCGCGCGCTGGGCCATCATGCGACTACTCAAAGATCCGACCTAGACTGAGTGGTATGACACGAACCCAAGCTGAGTGGATGGGCTGCCATATCGCGGCACGCGTTGTCTGGGTCGCCGCGATTGATAGCAATGGACGATTGACTGCGAGCGATGTCGACAGGGTCGGGCTTCCTGCGGGCATAGTCTCGGAGCATCGTGCGCTGGCAGAGGCATGTGAAAGCCTGGCCGCGGCCTTCGGACGTCAGCAGGTGGGGAGTGTGGCGCTCTTGGATGCAGGCAAGAGCAGCAGGAAACCTGCTCCGTCAGTATCGAGGCAACGTGGCCAACTCGAGGGGGCAGTGATGATCGCGGCGCACACGGCCCACGCTGAGCTGGTACGTGTCTCGCACGATCAGATCGAGAAGCGCTTCGGACTCCGACCGTCGGATGGGGATTTTCCTGGATTGATGGCCGAGTTCACGGGAGGAACGGGCCCCTCAAGATGGAATGATCGGTCGAAGGCATTTGGGGCTGTGATGGTCGCGAGAGAGATGAGCCCGTGAAAGGCGTTTGGGTACCTGAGCAAACGCTGACGCTTCCCTATGAAACGCTGCGAACACTGCATCTCGGCGGGTCGGAGGTCAGAGTCAAGGTCAATGCGGTCACGGGATCAAAGCAGGTATGCAAACGGGTGAGCACCTTCGGCCGCGAGGACACGCTTGCGGTGAATGAGGCTGTCCTCCTGCGCGAGATTGATCATCCGAACGTTGCCAAAATTTTCGATGTCGCAGAAGTCGCAGGCATGGATTCTGCGTTGGCCTGCTACGAATTGATCATGCCGTTCTATGAGCGAGGCAGCATTTTCGATGCAATGGTGAAACGAAACGAACGATTTTCGATCGGGGAAGCCCGCGACATCGCGGTGAAAGCACTTCGCGGAATCGGACATCTTCACGACGTCGGAATTCTGCATCGGGACGTCAAACCGGGAAATGTGTTTCTGAGTGATGATGGTTCAATCGCAAAGGTCGGCGATCTTGGTGAAGCTGCACGCATGGACGTTCAGGGCATTGCTGACCCACTGCTGAGCCCCCAGTACTGGTCGGCACCGGAGACCTTTACTGGCGATCCATACACGGTGCAGGCCGATATCTTCGCCTTGGGCATGAGTCTTGTGGAGATGTTGTCGGGGCCATTCCCATACAACCAATACACCCGCGAGAGTCTCGCTCGTCGCTTGTCTGACGGGCGGCCAGCAGTCCTTCCTCGGCACTTGGTTGCAGCACCGCATGTTCCCAGATCCCTAAGCAGGATTGTCAGTAAGGCGACGAATCCGAATCCGGCCTCCCGATTTCAATCCGCTCACGCGATGATTGATCAGTTGTTGCGCGCGCGATTCGTTGATTGGTCGTGGCCCAGCTCCGACGACGCATCGATCGAATGGTTCGGGCGACTGGCCGATCGCGACTTTCGCGTGGTGGGACGCATGTTGCGACGCGGTGCGTGGCGCATCCGAGTTGAGTGGCGATCACCCAGCGGCTGGCGCAAGGTCGCTCATGTCTCGCAGGTCGATCATGCTGATCGGGACTCAGCGGCGAGGGATGCCTTCTCCCAGCTTGACAGGCAACTTTTCAGAGCGTGAGCAGCATTAGCCCACGCTTGCGCTTCGTCGGCTGGGAGGGCGGATGCGACAACGGCCCAAGCATTGACCCACGATCGATTGAACGACCACGTTGCCAGCATTCCTCTGCCCGTCTGCTCGACTAGTCCCCGCCTTGCCAGGATTTGCAGCCAGCCCGAGGCCCGGACCGATCGGCACTCCGTGGGGAATTGCCACAGAGCTGTGGCGTATTCGGAGCGGGAGCCCAATTCATTGGCCAACGCTTGGCACCCTGCGGCGAGAGGCCAAGGGTCTGCGGGTAGCGCATCGCAGTCTGCGAGGGCCAAGAGCATGCCAATGCCCGCTTCAACCTGAAGCGGTACGCTTGTGGAGTGGTCAACACTGGTCATAAGTGGACAGGATAGGCCAAAAAGGGGATTGGCTAGGTGATCGAAGACGGAGGCGCCTGGTATTCGCTGCAAGAAGCAGCGCGCGATACTGGTTACCACGCGGAGACGATCCGCACTTGGACACTTGGAGAAGACCCGATCATCGACCGGCGCGATGAGGTCGTCGGGAAACGCACCCGGGTACTCGTCCGACGGGATCAGGTGAGGACGCAGGTTGCTCGCAGGGTGCGAGTGGGTTCACGTGGCACAGCGGGCGGGAGTTCACTCGAGGCGGGTCCGCTGCCCTTTCATGATCGAGATCGGATGGCGACGCTGGAACAGGTCGCGCTTCGTCGTCGAATGATCGATGAGTGCCGTGCAAACATCTCGGCGATGCACGAAGAGATCATTGGGCATCAACGGGAGATCGAGTCTCTGCTCCTCGGGCCGACCGGCATTCTGAACGACTGAGGAAAGTTCGATCTATAGGGTCACTGGCGCACCAACAGGTGCGTGGTATCTGCGTACACCGACCAGCCCCGATCCCCACCAACCGCACTCACCATCGTGGTGACGTGGGTTCAGCAGGTATGTCGTGGCGCATCGCTACGGTTGCTGTATGAGACTTGTCAAGGTTCAGCTTTCGCACTTCCGGCGCTTCAGGCGGGCCGCCGCGAACCTGGAGTCGGAGGTGCTGGCCTTCGTGGGGCCAAATGAAGCCGGTAAGAGTTCCGTGCTCCAGGCGTTGGCATCCATCGAAGACGACGAACCGCTCGGTATTGGCGACTTGACTGATCGCCGGGACGTCGAGGACGACACCACCATAGTTGAGGTTCGTTACCTGCTCACCGAGGAGGAACGGACACTCGTCGCGGATGTGGAAGGCGCGTCAGAGCCGCGCTGGTTCGTTCTCGAAAAGGTCTGCGGAGGAACGGTGTATCGCAGTACAGACCCCGTCGTTACGCGTGACCTGTCGGCTCGCCGAGAATTCCTTGAGAGCTTGCGCAGGGTGATGAAACACACCCACTACCGCCGTGTGTTGGACGCGCCGCTCGTCGTCGAACGCGGCAAGAAACTGCCAGACGATATACGGACCTTACGAGAGCGTTTCGACGAACACCTCGATGGACTGCACGTCGCGGACACAATGCTGCCCAGAGAGCTCCGTAAGGATCTCCATGAATCCTTAGAACTCTTTGCCGAGCGCCTTGATCAAGTGCCGGACACGAGCAGGGATTCGGCGCGGCAGACGATTGAGAGACTCACCGAAATCCTGGCCCTCGAAGCGCGGAATCCCCACGATGCCTTGTGCGAACTGCTTGAAAGTCGCCGCCCCCAGATTCTTCAGTTCACGGCAGCCCACAGACGGTTCCGCAACGAGTACGAAACGGACAAGGTCACAGATGACAACCATGCGCTTCGCAACTTGCTTCTTGTTGGAGGAACAGACCCGGATGCGGTCCGTCGCACGATGCGAGAAGGGGATGCCGGACGCATTCGGGACCTCGAGACGCGCCTGAACAAGGTCCTGAAAGACGCCTTCGACGTGTCGTGGCTGCAGTCGGATGTGTACCCAGAGTTCAATATCGAACAGGAACAACTTACCTTCCACGTGAATCATCCTGAACGTGGGTACACGCTGGTCGCAGAGCACAGTGATGGGCTGAAAGCATTCATTGCGCTCTTCGCGTTTTCGCGCGTTCAATCCAGCGACATACCGCCCGTTCTCCTCATCGATGAGGCCGAACAGCACCTTCACTACGATGCACAGGCAGACCTAGTCGGCATGTTCTACCGCCAGCGCGCAGCCTCACAGATCATCTACACCACCCATTCCGCAGGATGCCTTCCACACGACTTGGGAATGGGAATTCGTGTCGTGTCCCCGGAGAACGGGCCGAACGGAGAGACCGGTTACAGCAGATTGAGCAATCGTTTCTGGGGAAAAGGAGCCGGTACGACCCCGCTGCTGCTGGCGATGGGGGCGAGCGCACTCGCCTACGCACCGGCACGGCGCAGCCTGATGGTTGTTGGAGAGGGAGGCACCGAGACCATCCTGCTGCCGAGTCTCTTCGCGGAGGCCGCAAGCGAACGACTCGATTTCCAAGTCTTGCCCGGCATCGCAAACATTGCCAAGGAGCAGGTCCCGGATCTCGACCTTGAGGCTCCACGGATCGTGTACCTGGTGGATGGCGATCAAGGTGGACGAGAAAACGAGCGAACCCTGAAACGCGGTGGGGTTCCAGCGCGGCGGATTCTGTCACTTCCGGCTGGGCATACAACCGAAGACCTCGTCGCGAAGGACGTCTACCTCGACGCTATCAACGAAGAGTTTCGGCGGTCGGGCATTGACGACCGAATGCAATCCGACGAGCTTCTTGAAACCGGACGGGTTGACGCGGTCCAAGCCTGGTGCGTCGCCCGTGGAATTGCCGTTCCCAACAAAGTAGCTGTCGCCGAACGCATCGTGCATCAGCGAGCCGACCGCAGGCTCACCACACCTGCGAAGGCAAGGAAGCTCGCAAGCCTTTATGGTCAAGTTACAAACGCGATGCAGGTGCCTGACCACGGTGATGGGACACGGCCAGGCGACGACTAGGGCGACTAATGGCGCTTTCCCGTTAGTCAGGTGAGGAAGCGTGTCCCAGCGTGTCGCTGATACGCGGGAGGGTGGTCAGTCGATGGCGCTAGTGAGAAGCGAGTCCTCCCCGACGGATTCACGAGATAGTCATTGCTGAACGACGTCGAGCCCGTTTTGTTCGGCGGTTTGCTGTACTCGGCCCGCGATGCCTGAGGAGAAGAAGGGAAGGTTGAAGCCGCCGTCTGCGGTGACTTGCGGGCATTCAGGTTGCCCAAAGCCTTGGAAGAGGTCGTTCACGACCATGCGGGTGGCGACCACGACGGCTCTGGGATATGCGACGATCTCGTCAAGATTCACCGTGTGTCGGCCAATCGGGGCCGAGTCGATCGGGTGGTGAGTCCAAGCGCCCCGGCCTCCACGGTCGTGGGTGAGGTTCATCGGCAGGTGAGATACGAGCGTGGCTTCGATTGCTGCATCGCCTGAAGCGCCACAGGTCTCGGCGGCATGCTGTGCGAGGAGATCCAGGATCGTAAGGGCTTCGCATACCAGCCACTCGTCGTCCACGCGGATCGAACCGGAAGACTCAGCACCATCACGACGAGGCGGCTCGCGTCCGACCTGGGCGGCTGCGAAGCCGCACCCATCAGTGTGGAGATGGGCGAGCCCCGCGTGCGGTCGGCCGTACTCGTCTGGCTGTAGCGGGATTACCACCCGCCGGAATCCCGCCCGTGGCACCGAGGATGTCTCTGTGAACGCTGAACCGAAGATGCGGATGCGCGGAGCATCACGTACGAAGTCGCGGGCGGCATTGATGCACCCGAGGTTCAGGGTCATGTGGCCCGGACGATTCGGTGACAGCGCGATCGAGAGCCACGCGAACTCAGCCGAACCTTCGATGTCGGCGGTTACACCGGGTGGGGGTAACTGTGCTTCGCCTTCCCTCCGGACCTCCTCCAGCCGGGCAACCTGCTGCGACGCGGCTGTGAACCGGTTGCGGTAGGCGTCCGCAACTTCAGACTCAGCAAGCCAACGCTTTCTCGCACCATCTCTTCGGGGATAGCGCAGCGCGTCGTTCGTTCGGACTGCGTGCGGCGCATCAGCACTCGCGGGGATCTCAATCAGGTAGTACCCAGCGTCCGAGTCCGGCGCTGAGACACGATGCACGGCCAGATCCAGCGGAGGAGCCACGGCCGACGCGATCACCTGCCTCATGCGAAGGACCTCATCCTCGCCAAGAGGCACTGGCGTCAGTTCGGCAGCGACTCCGTCAGCGTCGCGGATCCCCACGATGAGCAGCCCACCGACCGTGTTTGCAAGCGCCGCGACATCGGCCGCAAGTTCACGCTTGTCCGCGTCAGAGTTCCCATAAAGGACCTGCTTGAACTCCAGGTCCTGATCCTCAGCAACCCGGCCTGCGACGAGACCATGAAGTGCTTCCTCGGCTACCTGCGACGGTTCACAACCGAGCAAGGCGTTAATCCGCGGGAGCTGAGTCATGTGACCAGCATAGGCTCCGGGGTGTGCCCAAGGTCTGGATTACAGGGTTACGCGGGCATGCTGCAGGCTAAGCGTGGCCATCCGAGGATGACTTCGGGCTTGGCGGGTAGGTGTGTGGCTGACCAGTCTTGATCGCGATGCGTGCGGCTCGGCGGGTACGGAGCCGACTGATGAGGGCCTGTCGGTGCTGCCGGCCCTTGAGGATGACATAGTCAACGGCGGGGACGAGTTCGTCGTGAACTGTTCCAACGGTGGCCAATGCAGCGCGACGTTCGTCCGGTTGAGTGTTGTCCTCGCTCGCCATCGCTGCCAGCACTGCTAGGGATCCGTCGAGTCGGCCGATTCCGTGCGCGAGGTGGTGGACGATCTCGTTCGGGATTCGCCAGTTGTGGAGCACGGATAGGAGGTCCCGGACTCGACCTAGCGTGTCTCGCATTCTCTGGGCCTCGTCCATCACCCGTTCGGGAGCGGCACTCCGGATCAACTCGACCTTCTCGACGACGCCTCGATGCACGGCAAGGCTGATGAGGAGACGTTGCAGTTCGCGTCGATGCCGATGATCCTCGAGGATCCGCTCCTTGCGCGCGTCGAGCCACGGTTTCGCGAAGTACTCGACAATCAACGTCGTCAGCAACGCGGTCAAGATCGCAGGAGCGATAGCAGCAGAAGTGACGTTCAAGGTTTGCCCATTGGGGAGGTGTGCCTCAACCTACGTCAGGTTTAGACCTGAGGTAGGTTGAGGACTCCCGAAAGTGCCATATTCGGGCGCGCAAGCCGTGTAGAAATTCAGCAGTCGTTGCGTAAGCAACAGAAACGGGCATTCTCGCGGTGTTGTAGAGCGGCCGTGTTCAGCCTCTCACGAGGTTTTGGGGTGTTTTGTCATCTGGGTTGTGGTCGGGGTTTGACGCCGCGGGGTTGGTAGTCGCGTGTGACATCGAGGATCAGGTCGCGGAGTA
>JBJHBB010000092.1:0-1308 GCA_050485265.1 Rhodothermales bacterium
CCCTCCTCGGTCTCGACCTCCACTCCCGCAATGTCCTATCGCCTGCTCCTCGTCATCAGTCTTCTGGGGGCCCTCCCCTATTGCACTCCTGCGGCCGCGAGTAACTCTCACCAGGAGTCTGCGCAACAGCCCGAACGGTCGCTTTCCGCCGCCGCCGATCCTATCGAGTTGGGTGACGATGTCGGCTGGCTGACGGCCGCCCCCGAGGACGTCGGTCTCGACGCGGCCCGGCTGGCGGAGATGACCGAGGCGATCCGGCGCCAGGAGTACGCCAACATCCACGCCGTGCTGATCGAGCGGGACGGACGACTGGTGTTCGAAGAGTACTTCGAGGGCGAGGACGTGGGCTGGGGACGCCCGCAGGGACACGTCGTCTTCACTCCTGAGACGCTGCACGACCTCCGCTCGGTGACCAAGAGCGTCGTCTCCTCACTGGTGGGGATCGCGATTGCATCAGGCGACATCGCGTCGGTCGATCAGCCCCTGCTCTCGTTCTTCCCCGAGCACGCCGACCTCGTCACGCCCGAGAAGCAGGCCATCACGCTGCGGCACGTCCTCACGATGAGCGCGGGGTTCGAGTGGGACGAGAACATCCCGTACTCGGACGAGCGAAACGACGAGATCCGCATGATCCGCAGCGACGACCCGACTCGCTTCGTGCTGAGCCGTCCACTCACGAGTGAGCCCGGCACTCTCTTCAACTACAACGGCGGCCTCACGCACCTGCTCGCGGAGGTTGTGCAGCGCGCTACTGGCCAGCCGATTACCGAGTATGCACGCGAGAGGCTGTTCGAGCCGCTCGGCATCACGGAGTTGGAATGGCTTGGTGATCTGGGTGGCCTGCCGGCTGCCGCCTCGGGTCTCCGCCTGCGCCCGCGCGACCTCGCGAAGTTCGGATCGCTGTACCTGAACGAGGGCCGCTGGCAGGACCGGCAGATCATCCCTGCAGAGTGGGTACACGAGTCAACGCGGAAGCATCTGGCATGGCCGGACTCCGACAACGAGTACGGCACGCACGGCTATGGCTACCAGTGGTGGCACACGCTCACGCCGCCGGACACGGGAGCCCTCGAAATCCACGCTGCCGCCGGCAATGGGGAGCAGAGGATTCTCGTCGTCCCGGCGCTCCGCATGGTCGTCACAATCAACGCGGGACGCTACAACGATGCCAGTGCCACGTGGCTTCCCGAGCAGCTCTTGTTCGAGCGGATCCTTCCGGCCGTCCGCGATCTGGCTCCCGCGGGCCCACCAGCCGTCGTCCTCCGAGCCATCGCCGGGACGATCGTGCGCGAGAGCGCCCGCGTGCAG
>JBJHBB010000092.1:1318-7370 GCA_050485265.1 Rhodothermales bacterium
GGGGATCTGACGACCTGCCGTTCATGGACCGGCTGGCGGTGGCCGTCGGCGCCGAGGGCGGCCACCCGGTCATCACCGTCGGTTCCGATGACATGCTGCGTAGCTGGTACCAGGAGGTGCCCGAGCGCTTCGACGAGCAGCGCGAGGAGTGGCTCTGGCGCATGCTCAAGCTGGCCGACGTCATCATCGGGCTGCAGTCGACCGATTTCTCGATCTACGCCGAGGTCCCGCCGGAGCGGCTGGCGGCCTGGGACGCGGCCAATGCAGGCCTCCTCGACCTCACCAGGCGAAGAGGCAGCCGCGTCGTCCGGATCGGCAACGGCCTGTTTCCGTCCGACTGGCAGGCGCGGATGCTGGGCGTCGATCGAACCGACCTGGAGCGCGCCTTCTGGGCGGGGCTGCAGGCCGACCCGGCCGAGCTGGCGGCATCGGGCAAGCGGCTGCGCGAGGTCCTGCGCGGCGCCTCCACGGTCCGCGTGCAGCACCCCAACGGCACCGACCTCACCGTCGGCATCGGAGGTGGGCACATCGTCGTGACAGACGGCACGACGTCGCTGGCCCCGCGCCCGGCTGGCGAGGCGGAGGAGCTCAACATGACGTGGCTGCCGGGCGGGGAGGTCACGCTGGCCCTGGACCCGGAGCGTGCCGACGGGCGGCTTGTGGTGGAGCGCCTCTTCCTCGACGGCCAGACGCTCGGCCCGCTCACGCTCACCTATTCCGGTGGGCAGATGCAGGCGCTGGAATCTGACGGGGACGTCTCCATCCTGCGTGCATACCTCGACCCGGACGTGCCACTGAGCGACCGGCTGACGGGGCTCAAGTTTGGAGTGAACCCGCACGTCACCGACGAACGCCTCCTCCCGTGGATGGGCGCCGGGGTGTTCAGCTTCAGCATGGGCAGCAACGTGCTGCTCGGCGGCGACCTCCAGCTGCCGTTCTACTTCTTCCTCACCCTGCCCGGTGCGACGGTCTCCGTGGACGACCGGGTTGTCGTGCAGGACGGCGAGCTGAGTTACTAACCAGTCAAGGTGCCGGCATGTGCAGATGCATCCCCCTCATCCTTCTCTTCCTGAGCGCCGCGCCGCTCTCCGCTCAGCCGGTCGCCGCGCCTGACGCAGGGGACCGCGCAGAGCTAAAGGCCGTTCGCGCCAACGACGTCGAGTTGCACTACGTCGAGCAGGGAGAGGGCGCGCCCGTGGTGCTGATACACGGTAGCCTGGCGGACTACACTTACTGGGACCTTTCCGATCAGCTCGCGCTGCTCTCTGGTGGCCACCGGGTCGTCGCCTACAGCCGCCGGTACAATCACCCGAACCGCAATCCGCGAGGCGACGACCACTCGCCGATGGTCGAAGCGAGGGACCTTGGGGCCCTCCTGGACGCGCTCGATACGGGCCCTGTGCACCTGGTCGGCCATTCGTACGGTGCATACACCGCTCTCGTCTACGCCCTCGAACATCCCGAACGTGTGCGTAGCCTGGTGCTCGCCGAGCCGCCGATCATCTCGTGGCTGCCGGACATCCCCGGGGGAGAGGGCATTTTCGAGCGCTTCATGGCCGGCGTCTGGGGGCCACTTGGCGAACGCTTCCACCAGGGCACCCATGAAGGCCTCGACTTCACCGCGCAGTGGTACTTCGGTGTGCCGTGGGAGGAGGTCGAGCCCGAGTGGCAGACCCTATTTGCGAACAACGCTGAGGAGTGGCGCGCGCTGGCCGTCTCCAAACACACCTATCCAAAGCTCGACTATGACCGGGTGCGGGCGCTTTCGGTGCCCACGCTCCTGCTTTCGGGCGGTGACAGTCGCGGGTTCAACCCGCTCATCGATGGGCACCTCGAGCGGCTGCTGCCGAACGTCGAGCGGGTGTTCATCCCCGACGCCTCGCATGAGATGTTCCTGGACAACCGCCAGGCATCGGCGCGGCGGATGCTGGCGTTCTTCGGACGCAACGTGGGCGGCGCAGCACCTGTCGACGATCACGCGGCGCCATCCGCAGCCTTCGCCAGCGGCCGTGACGTCGTCCAGGTCGCCCCGCCGACGGGCGAGCGTGGCGCCGACCGCGCCAGCATCCTCGCGGCGTTCGCACAGGTCGCGTCTGGCGGGACCGTGCAGTTTGGTGCCGGCCGGTACCTGGTGGGCCCGATCATAAGGATCGATACGCCGGGGATTTCCCTCCAGGGCCACCCCGACGGCACTGTTCTCCGCGGCTGCGAGCTGGATGAGTACGAGGCGATGGAGGTGGAGTGGCTCGAGGCGTTCCGGCAGAATGGCTTCACCGCCGACAACGTCCCGATCCTCGGGCGTTGCGGCCACCTTCATCTGACCGGGGGGAACGTCACCGTGCGGGGCTTCACCTTCGAGCAATCCCGCATGGGCGTCGTCCTGGGATGCTGCGAGTCCGAGCAGGTGCTTCGCTCGCTGGCTGGCGGGTATCTGATCGAGGACAACGTCTTCAGGAACTCCGGGAACAGCATCCGGGCGTGGCTCCAGTCCGAAGAGCCCACCATCATCCGGGGCAACCAGTTCTTCAATACGTTCCACGCGCTCTCCGCCATGGCGAGCCGGATCCACTTCGTGGACAACCGGGTGTCGGTGCCGGAGCCCGGCCTGGTGCCATACGAGACGCACCCGGGTTTCGGCGTGACGATCGGCGCCTATCCGGCGGGCGCAGAGGCCGGTCTGATGCCGCCCATGGAGCCGTGCATCGAGAATCTCATCTCGGGCAATCACATCGAAGGCCATCCTGATGCTCTGGTCCTGATCGCCGCACCGGGCACCGTCTGCCGAGACAACGTGGTTCAGGACAATACGCTGATCGCGACGCGCGTCCCCCGCCCCGAGGTGTGGCGCTTCGAAGAGATCTGGCCGATCAGCGACCCCGACGACCCCACGTTCGTTGGTCTCCCGCTGCGGCTCTGGGGAGACGACGGCGGAGCGCTTCCTCCCGAGTTCACCGAGGACGGCCTCGAGTCCGGCAGGGTCGAGGGCACACGCGTCGAGCGCAACCGGATCCAGAATGCCGATGGGCTGGGGATTCAGCTCGTCAATGCGTCGAGAAACCGGATCGTCCAGAACACGATTTCCGAGATCAACGTCCGGCTCCCCTATCCCGGCAACGAAGGAAATGCACCGGGCGGATGGGAAGCCGTCAACGGCTCCGCGATCTGGCTCTCTCCGGGCAGCGATGAGAACGAGGTCATCGGCAACGACTTCGCGGACGTCGCCAGCTACGGCGTTGTACTCGCGGGCGACCGAAACCGGGTGGAGGTGCGCAGCGCGGACGACGAGGTGCGCGACCTGGGTAGCGACAACATCGTACTAGTGGCGAGTGGCTCCGACGGAGCGCCTGCAAGCAACGTGCAGGAATCGGCGACGAGCGCGGAGGTGGACCTGGCGGCTATCGAGGTAGCGTCGCACGACTGGTGGCTCGACGGCGACCTCGGTAGGCTCGATCGGTTGATGATGGATGAGTTCCGTTTCATCGCCATGAACGGAGCTCTGGAGGACAAGCTGGAAATCGTTCACGGTGCCGCACGGTCGGGTGACCCCGCACCACGCGTGTTGCAGGTCGAAAGCCTGCGTGTGGAGCCGGAAGAAGTGATCGTGCGCGGCAACGAGGCCATCGTGGTCAGCCTCATGCATATCCATGCCACCGTTCGCGGGCGCCCGATTCCCGAGCGGATGAAGGTCATGAGCGTGTTCCTGATGGAAGGCGGCGAGTGGAGGTTGTTCGCGCGATCCATCACTCCCATTCTCGCTCCACCGCCGCAGGGCCCGCCCGAGTAGCATCACCCATCGACCGACGTTCCTGTCCCTCTGAACCCGATCCCCGCCAGCGGGGCAAGCTCGAGGACCATCATGACCCGAAGCCTTTTGATTGCTGCATGGTTTCTTGCGCTGGCGGCGCCGCCCCAGCCCGCTCAGTGTCAGGCCACCGCGACGGAGGCCCCGGTGCCCGCGGACGTCGACACGCGTATGGTCGAGATCGACGGCCACCCGATGCGCGTACAGACCGCCGGCTGGCAGCACCGGGAACGAGGCCAGCCCATCGTCATCCTGGAGAACGGCGCGGGCACACCCCTCGAAGCCTGGGAGCCGGTCCTCGCACCTGTTGCGGCGTTCGCTCCCGTCGTGGCCTACGACCGCTCCGGCATCGGACAGTCGCCGTGGGACGGAGAATCGCCCACGCCAGAGCACGTGAACCAGAGGCTCCGGTCGCTACTGGCGGATCTCGGCGCAGAGCCGCCGTACGTGCTGGTTGGATACTCCTGGGGAGGGCCGCTCATCCAGGACTTCACTGAGCGGTGGCCGGAGGATGTGGCAGGGCTCGTCTTCATCGACTCCCCGGTCATGACAAGGAGGAAGCACATTGAGCTGGCTGCGTTCCACGAGATCGGAGCCGGTGAGGCCGGGCGGGAGGCGTGGTACGACGCTGCCCGACAGTTCTTTGCGCAGGCACCGCCAGGCATTCGGGCCGAGGGGGATGTGATCGGCGAGATGGTGGAGGCCGCGGCAGAGGAGCCGGCGAGGACGACGGGCATCCAGGTGCCTGTCGCCGTACTCGTCGCCGCGCGTTACACGCCGATGCCGGCTGAGGTGCAGCTTCCCTTCGACGTACGTGCCTTCTGGGAGGCGGATCGTCGCCACTCGGTGCCCATCCTCAATGAGGTGGTGCTCGCCTCGCAGGAGGCCACCCTCGTGCTGGCGACCCACGCCGGGCACTACGTTCACGGCGACGATCCGGAACTCGTGATCGAGGCCATCCGGCGCGTGAGCTTCCCGGACGTCACCCGCCAGCTCCGGCTGGCGCTAGCCGAAGACGGAGCGCCAGCGGCCATAGAACGATACCGTCAGCTCAGGCTCCGCTACCCGGCGGCGCGCTTTCAGGAGTATCTCCTGAACGCGTTCGGCTACGAGCTTCTTCGTGGCGACGAGGTCGAGGCTGCCATCGCGATGTTTGAGCTGAACGTCGAAGAGTACCCGGAGGCAGCCAACCCGTACGACAGCCTGGGCGATGCGTACACCGCCGCTGGCCGGCTGGCGGACGCGCACACGAGCTATCTAAAGGCCGTCGAGCTCGCTGAGGGGTCGGGAGATCCGAGGCTACCCGTGTTTCGCGCGAACCTCGACCGCACGGAGCAGATGCTACGGGAGTGAAAGAGCACCAGGTCGGCAACCACTCCTGGTGCTGCCCGTGGCGCTCGAGCCAGGAAGGAGTGGTCTACCGGGGGCCATCGAGCGCGTACCCGCGGGCGTTATTCGGGTACGCGCTCGTTGGCCGTCGGATAGGCGGGGGCTGGGTACGGTCCGATCATCTCAGCGTACGTGCTGATCCAGAAGTCGGGTGGGCCCTCGCTGTCCGGAACGCGGTTGCTCACTGGCTGCAGGCCGTGCTTGAGGTATGCCACAATGGCCCTGATCTCGTCGTCCGACATGTGACGGAAGACTGGCCACGGCATCGGAGGCGCGAGGTACTTCGGGTTCGCCGGGTGGTTGCCCACTCCGGGGGTCGACGAGGTGATGTCCACGTCCGGCGTCTCGCCGGGTCGGAGGCCGTAGCGCAGCGCGTTAAAGATCTGTCGCTCGCTGAACCGCCCCAGCCCGGTGGCATTGTCGGGCGTGAGGTTGCGGGCATACGTGGTAAAGGGCCCGATCGGGGTCGCGCCCACCCCTTCGGGGAAGTCTGGTCGCCAGCCGGAGAGCCAGACTGGTGAGGCCGGATTATCGACGCCGCCGTGGCAATCGCCGCATCCGTGGTGGATCACGAGCAGCCGGCCGTCCACGACCTGCTGCGCAAGGTCCGTGTGCTTCGGCGCGGCGGCGTCGGAGTGGCCCTGGAGCGAGGGCGCCAGCGCCCAGCCTGCAACGAGAAGGAAAGGGATTGCCGCCGCCAGAAGCGAGAAGAGGGACAGGGAACGTGTCATCGTGGTGCCTCTGATTCGGGTTGCCTGACTTCGAGAATGCCCATCATCCCGTGGTCCTCGTGGTCCAGGATGTGGCAGTGAAACATCCATTTTCCGGGGTAATTGTCGTATCGCACGACGAACCGGACGG
>JBJHBB010000093.1:0-7312 GCA_050485265.1 Rhodothermales bacterium
AGGAGTCCCGTAGCTGGGCGTTTGACGCCCTGTGCGAGTTGGAGCGCGGCCCCTCTCCCATCGCGTTCGCTGGCAACGCGATCGCCGGGATTTCAGTCGGCGAGACGATCGCATCGGGGCAGGCGGCAGCAGATCGCCTCGCAGAGCGGTTGGCCAGACGCTAGGCCTGCCCGTGTGTCCCTCCCAGCGTGAGGTATTGCATGAGCTTTCGCTTAGCAACAGGCTTCAAGGTCGCCTCGAAAGGAAACTCGACATCGGTCTCGATTGAAAACGTGGCCGGATTGGGAAGATCGGCGTGCTCGGCGATGAGCTGCCGCTTGAGCTCAACCAGGGGAACATCAATGGGAGTTGCGAGGACCTCTGAGGTGCGGAGGCTCCTGTACCGACCATCAGGCTGGTCGTAGAGCGACATGGCATAGCGAAGCACGTGAAGGGTGCCGTCAGTGGGGACGAAAAGGTAGCCCTCCTCCTGATAGGCGGGCACGATTCCAACTTCGCGAACCTCGGCGTGGGTCTCCACGAACTCGAAGAGCGTCTTCCCCTCCTCGATCAGCTCAGCCATGAGTGGGATGGCCCACCGCGCCAGGGCCTCAGCGAGGAGAGGTACTTCGGACGGCTGATCGTACACCAGTTGTCCATTCTCGAGGTCGATCCCGCTCAGCTCTCCGGGCCTCGCGTCGCGCACCTCGGAGGCAGCGTCAGTAAGTCGCCTCAACGTGTCGTGCAGACGCACCAGATCACCCAGGTGCGGATAGACTTCGCTACGTCCAAATGCCTTTCGGGCGCGTTGCAGCCCGTCGAGAACGCGGTAGCGCGCTGCTTCCTCGTCGGCTGCGGTAGCAAACAGATCGAATCTGAGCTCTGGCATGGCTGTGAGGGTCTGGTGCTGGTGAAAGCTACGTTCACCATACCTTCGCAAACTCCCTGCCAATGTGGGTGCTCAGGGTGTCAGCCAGTAGCTGAGCTTGATCAGAAAGACGTTGTGCGCCGGCTCGCGCATCAATGCACCGAAATCCCGCCCGATATCGAAGGAGCCGGTCTGGTCAACGCCCTGACGTTGTTGTTGCCACACGAAGAAGACGGTGGAGCCGGGGCGGTACTCCCACCGCAGGACGGCATTTGCTCGTATCGACCGGAAGGCGAAGTTGGGATTCGGGAGACCGAACTCAGGGCCTCCATCCCCGGGATCGACTGCATAACCCGTCGAGGTCTCGGTGATAGTCCCCCGGTCGACGCCGTACACCGTGAAGTCGCGTGTCCTCGGCGTTTCAAGCTCCTTGAAGGAGGCATACTGCCCCGACGTCAGGTACGGCCTTCCGAAGAACTGCAGCGAAAGGTTCGGAGTGAAGGTCCAGTTCACCCGCAAGTCCATCGCCGCGGTGTGCTGCTGCAGTGTCGCAAAGACGTAGCGGCGACCGAACGTGGCAGTAGCGACCTCGTCCGCAAGTGCTCCGACGTACTGATCGGTCACTTGCTCGTAGCCGATACTCGGACCAATGGATACGTTGGCATTAGGTGAGGGCCGGAGAGTGAGGGTGGCGCCCACGTTACGCACGTGACCGCCCTCGCCGTCGAACTCGTGCCTGCCAAACGTCCAGAAGTGCGCCCGAATCGACCTGCGCTCATCCGAGCCAAACCAGATCTCCTGGCTGATCTGCGCGGGCCGCTCTGCAAGAGGCCCACCCCGCGTCAACCTGTCGGACTGGATCGGTAAGGGACTGACATTCAGGTATGTGCCCCCATACCAGAAGTTGCTGAACTGACCGTTGACATTGCCCGCGATCGCACGGTGCATGATGTCTCCGGCGCCATTCCAGGCTATGGCCGAGTTGATGTTGCCACCGATGCGTCGCAGCCAAGACACGGGGACCTCATTCTCGTTGTAGAGCACGATGCCGCTGACTCCGTAGCCGTCGGCCCGAGCCTGGAAACCGAGATCGTTGGTATCGAAACCAGCGGTGACGGCATTGAACGTCATCGAGCCTCGTAGCTTTCCGCTGATCCGGGCGATCGAGACCTCGGCCGCCGCACCGGACAGGCTGGTCCGATCGGCGTCCACCGTGAGGTGAGTTGCGTCGGGTCGCTGGAAATAGCGTTGTGGCGCATGCTGAAGACGAGTGATAAACGCCGGGTCGCCAAGCACCGTGCTGCCGGCGAATACCCCGCCCACGGCCCAGGCTCTCTGCCCGAAAGTGTGCTCAAAGTCCACGCCACCCACGTAGGCTCGATCCGCTAGAAGGGACTCGAATGCGGGTTCGCTGAGACTCCGGTGAGTTGCGGTGATCAGGCCACCGACAACGGTCTGACCTCCCCTCATGTCACGCCGCACCCTTGCCACGCTATAGCTGGACATGGGCTCGACCGCATCCCGACCCATTTCACCATCCCCGCCTAAGAATCGGGCTTGCTCTTCCATCGTCACGGCGCTGAGGACACCGATAGACCATGGACCGACCTTGCCGGACACCTTGCCGGCTGCAGCGATAGTCGTCTGCTCGGGTGAATCCACGAATGCGTACTGAGAGCCGGCAAGTCGACGCTGCGGGGCTCGTCCAATCCGCCTCGAATAGAAGTAGGTCGGCCTGAACACGGCTGTGTGGGCACGAGTAGATCCGAACTGGAAAACGTCCGCTCCTTCAACGAAGAACGGCCGGCGCTCCGCAAAGAAGGTCTCGAAGGCCGACAGGTTGACCACGGCGGGGTCCGCCTCGACCTGCCCGAAATCGGGGTTGATGGTGCCGCTCAGGGTTAGCGTGCTGCTCAAACCCACTTTCATGTCGAGCCCAGCCGTCACGCCCACCGCGGTCGGATCGTAGAACGGATTGTCGAGATCCCCTGGAACTCGCGCAAGGTCAGCGGCGGCGTAGGGCAGTACTTCGAGGCGCCGTGGTGCGCGCAGACCTTCGATGCCGATCAGGCGACCAAACAGACTGACGTTGCCGCTCGATTCGGGCGTAACGGGCGACCAGAAGGACTGCTCTTGATTGCGCGCAATCTCCCTGAGGAACTGAACGCCCCACTCCTGCGGACCCTCGGCCGTGGTGAAGCGGAGTTGTGAGAGCGGGATCCGAAACTCAGCCGACCATCCCCCTTCAGGCAACTCCGCAACCGCGACGTCCCAGACGGCCTCCCAACTGGGGTCCTCGCGAACGTCGTCGTAGATCAACAGGTCATACTTGACGCCGGATGCATTCACCCCGAAAACGAAGGCCGTGCGACCATCCCCGTACGAATCGAAGCCAACGAACACCTTATCCGAGACCACAAAGTCGCCTCGGCGAGCCAGCTGCCGGATAATCTTGTCCGGCTCGCTGTCGAAGTTGCGGAATCCGACGTAGATCGCGTTCTCGTCGTGAAGAAGGAGCGCCTCGGTGCGCTGCGATCCGGCGGCGCCCGGGTCTGGCCGCATCTGCGTGAAACCGGTCGCAACGGCCGCCCGGCGCCAGACCTCCTCGTCCAAAACACCGTCGATGACCGGCCGATCGGAGGCCTGGATCCGCTGAGCCTCGATGTGTGGTGCCGAGAGGTCCGGTGACGAAGTATCAGTCTGGACTCCGGCCGGGACCAGGCTCGCCGTGTGGAGCAGGCTGAGCGTAGCGGCGATAAGTATGTGGCTCATGTTCAGGTGCGTTAGGATTATGACTGGGTACACCGGTGGCCGTCCACTTGCTCGGGACCGGTGTCAGCGCTCTACTCTCCGCCGCTCCTAGCGACGACGATCAATCTCCCGTTGACGACGACTCTCTTCGATCTCGATTCGCGCCTCCTCGAGCTCACGCTGCGCCTCTTCAAGCGCTTGACGCACCTCCTCCTCGATCGAGGTTCGGTCGACGCGACTCTCCTCTAGCGCGCGGCCCACCTCCCCCTGAATGTCGGCTGCCTCCACACTCAATCGAACCTCTTCGTTGATTGCGGCCCAGCCGATGGCGCCCATTGCTTCGGCCACCGTGGCGTTGATCTCGCTCCAGTCAACGGTTGACATCACGTCGACGGAGATCGCGGCGCCATCGATTGCAGACAGCGCGGTGGCGACGCTTTCGCTTATGAGCGCTCCGAGGTCGGCGCCCGCATCCGCATGCGCAACAACCTGAGGCCATGCCTGGGGATCGTGGGTCGCTGCCCCCACGCGATCGCCTGTGACCTGCAGCCTGATCGAGCCATTCGTAGTCCTCAGCGACAGGTCGCGACCACCATTGCCGAGTTGTCCTGAAGCTGTGGTACCTCGGCCACGGCGCCGCTCCACGTTCAGGTCGGTAGCGTTGGTGCGGATCGATCCGTTGGTCGAGCGTGCCTCCACGTTCACATTCGGATTGCGCGGGAGGTTCACCGTGATCGATCCGTTCGTCGTCCTCAGCTCCGCGGTTCCGCTCCAGGACGTCGCCAGCAACGTCGCCTCGATGGAGCCATTCGTCGTGCGGCCATCCGGTAGACCCGCGGTCGTGATCTGAATGTTGCCGTTCGTGGTTCGCGCGGACACCTCGCCCCGCCGCGACGATGCTCTTACGGCGCCGTTCGTCGAGCGTGCTTCTACGTTTCTGTCGAGGCGGTCGGTCGATACGCGGCCATTCGTGGTGCGGAGCTTCACGTTGACGTCTCGGGGCAGCACCACCTGCACATTGACCTCGTTGTTGCGCTGCACGCTGGGACGCCCGCGAGGGGCTTCACCCGGAGCGCAACCCTCCTGGCCGGCGTAGACCACGCACGCCGCAACAACGTCACCGCGTCGCTCTACCACGAGCCGGGCAGCCGAGAATCCGGAGCGCCGTGGGCTGGCCACGACCGAGGCCCGATCCGAGGATCCCTGTTCGACCTCGATGGAACCGTTCAGGGCGTAAACCTCCAGCGTCGAGCCGGGCCGCATAGTCCCGCTCCAGTCCCAGTTGTTGGTGGTCTCTGTCGTCGCGGTGACGGTTTCCGTTCCATTTCGCTCGAATGGCTGGAATGCGGCGAGTGGGATGGCTAATGCAACGGCGAGAACCGAAGCGAGCAAGGCCGTCCGAAGGCCTGCCGGCCTGCGCGATTGGCCGGGGTCGAGGATGGACTCGATGCGGCCGGATAGCTCACCGCGCCTGGCCATGGATGCAACGGCCAGCAACTCGAGCGAGTCCTGACGAAACCGCTGGGCAACGGCCAGCAAGTGCTCGGCATAGGTCGATGCGCTCGCGCCGGTTCGCAGTACGACGTCATCGCAGGCCTGCTCGCGATCGCGAAGGAAGCGACTGTACGTCACCCATGCGAGTGGGTTGAACCAGTGAAGCACAAGGGCACTCTGTGCGATTAACTGCGACATTCCATCGCGACGAACGATGTGCGCGAGTTCGTGGGTAAGGACCACGCGGCGCCGATCCTTATCCCACTCGTCCCAGTCGGCGGGAAGCACAACAGCGTCGCTTCCGAAGGACCACGCCACGGGTACCGCCAGGCGCTCGCTCTGGAGGATTTCAACCGACCGCTGCAGCCCAAGCCGGCTCGAAATGGAGTCCATCAATCGCAGCGAGGTCTCATCCGCCACCGGCTGAGCATCGTCGATCAGGCGGCGGGCCTGCGAGAAGGCCATGAGCCACCGCCCTCCGACGGCCACGGCGCCCATCACCCAGATCATCCCCAGCCAGAGTCGCCAGTCCCGCAACGGCCTCGGCGTGGCATCGAGCACGCGTGCGCCCAGCGATGTGGCTGCCTCACGGGCGCGACCATCGATGGTCGTGGACTTCGGGGCATCTGGAAGGGTCGCTCCACCGGCTGAAGACTTCCCCCCGGTGTCAAGGTCCATGGCGGCGAAATCAGACGTGCTGACCATTAACGCTTCTGTGGATGCCGGCTCTGACTCTACGCTAGCGCTCCCAATCACTGGGACGTGCCACTCCGGAACGGCAAGGAGCAGGACTGGAAGGATCAGCGCGGCGGCCAAGGTCACCGTCCACATGGCGTGACGGGACGCCGCCGACACCTTTTGCATCAGAGATCCGACGGCGAGCGCGATCGCGAAGAGAAGGCTACCCTTTAGAGCGAGGGCCAGGAGGAGCGGGGCGGCGTCGATCAAGATCGTGGAGTCTGGTAGCATGGGACCGATGGGGAGGGGTCGGTGTGCTGGAATTAGCGGCCCTCGTCACGGGCCTGTTCGATTAGACCGGCCAGCCGCTCGTATTCCTCTTCCGAGAGCGGATGATCGTCGAGTAGGGCGGCGACGGCCTGGGTCGGCGACCCGCCAAAGAACGTCTTCAGAAGATGCCTGAGTGCCGTCTCACGCGCCTTCTCAGGGGCCACTGCGGGCTGATAGACGTACCGGGGTCCGTCCTCGTAGTGCGTCGCAAGGCCCTTCTGCACCAGTAGCCGTAGCTGCGCGCGGACCGCGGAGTAGCTGGGCGGATCCGGGAGCTCGGCCTGCACGTCCGCCGCTGTGGCTTCGCCGAGTCGGTAGAGGATGTCCACGATCTGGCGTTCGCGGCGTGTGAGCTGGGAAGCGTTCATGTCGTCGGAATGGCGGTGCGTGGTGCCGATTACGGGGCGCATCCCAGCGAGTTGCGGGCGGGGTGCTATTTTTTTACCACCCCGCTAATCTAGGCACAGCCACTCCCGCTGCGTCCATGCCTTACTTGGCCGACCGCATCATCTCCATCACCTGAAGGACTCCTGCGCGCGGCATCTTGGCCAGGTCGTTGAACTGGCCACCCGAACCGAGCACCTCGCCCCCATCCAAATCGATTACCTGCCCGGTCATGTAGGAGGATGCATCGGATAGAAGGAACGTCGCCAGGTCGGTCAGTTCATAGGCCTCCCCGAATCGTCCGAGCGGGATTCGTCGCCGCCACTGATCCTCCATGGATGGATCCGGCACAAGTCGTTTCCAGGCACCCTCGGTAGGGAAGGGTCCGGGGGAGATGGCGTTCAGCCTGATTCCGTAGACACCCCATTCGACGGCAAGGCTACGTGTCATCGCCGCGATTCCAGCCTTGCTGGCAGCACTCGGCACGACGAAGGCGCTACCGGTATCCACGTATGTCGTGGTGATAGAAAGCACCCGTCCCTGCGTCCCCCGCTCGATCCACCGCTCACCGCACCACCGCGTACAGAAGAACGCGCCGTACAGGTTGGTCTTGAGCACCGCGTCGAATCCGTTCGGGCTCAGCGTGTGCGTGGGTGCCAGGAAGTTGGCGGCCGCGTTGTTCACGAGCGCCGTGATCTCACCGGAGCGCGCCTCGGCCTCGGTGAACATGGCCTCCACACTATCCGACTCGCGGACGTTGCACGAAACACCTTCAGCGGTACCGCCCGCCTCCCGGATCTCGGAGACAGTCGTGGCGAGGGGCTCTTC
>JBJHBB010000094.1:0-7290 GCA_050485265.1 Rhodothermales bacterium
GAGCTACGGCACGCGATCGGCTCTTACCACCGCGTTGGGCTGCACGCCAATGAGGCGGACCACTTGATCGTCCTCGCGCTCGAATCGGACCGAAAAGCCCGGCAGGCCGTCCACGTCGAACGCGTCGGGCCGGGTAGGGTCGAGCCGCCACGTTCCCTGGCCTGCGACCGTCAGCAGCAAGCGCTCATTGCCCTGCATTTCCACCGTGAATGTGAGTCCGCTGCCACGGTAGCTGCCGACGAAGGCGGCCAGGTAGTCGGGCGCGGCCAATTGCTCGTCCGGCCGGCGCTCGAACTCTATCGGTGCGGACATGAGTTCGAGTGGGAACGACAACCTGTCGACCTCCCCGTGAGCGTTGGTGAAGAACGTCAGGCGGAGCACCAGGCCGCCGACCTGCTGCAGTGTGAAAGCGAACGTGTCATAATGGACGTGCTCAAGCGGCCCGTCGAAGCGATAGTAGGACACGTGCAAACCGTTGTCTGAGGCGGTAATGGTGACGTCGCCGTACCCCGGGTGTCGGTAGGTGCCCGCGAAATCACCGAGCGGCCGTGAGGGAGTTGTGTCGGCGATACGGTCGGCCTCGTCAGCATCCTCCTCGTCTTGCGTGGGTGGTGCGGCAGAGACCTCGGCGAGCCAGTCGCGAGGCTCTACGCCCAGGAGTCTGTCAAAGGCGCTCAGCATCACGGCGCGCGGCAGCGGCGAGGCGTTCTTGTTGGTTAGGACAACGACGCCGATCTCCTCGTCGGGCATGAAGCCGACGAGGGCCGAGAAGCCGTCGATGTTTCCACCGTGCTGGATCATCCGGTGCCCGCGATACGGCTCAACGAACCACCCAGGTGAATACAGGAGATAAGGCGCCTCCGTGAGTCCAGGCTGCTCGGTAACGACGATCTGTGGAGTGTGCAGGTAGCGCAGCGTCGCAGCCGAAAGCACCTGGGTGTTGTTGACCGATCCGTCGCCGAACTGAAACTTGATCCAGCGCGCCATGTCCAGCGTCGAGGCGTTGATCGAGCCGGCTGGACCGATGGACGTGAACTGGTAATAGTCCATCGGTTCGACCGCATTGCGCCCGCCCCCGAAGCCTCGCGCGAAATCGGCCTGCGCGGTCAGGTCGTCAATGGTGAGCGTTGCGCTGTCCATCCCCAGAGGTCTGAGGATGCGGTCGCGTGTCTGGTCCTCCCAGGAACTGCCAGCGAGATGCTCGGCCAGCACGCCGGCGGCCAGGTACATCAGGTTCTGATACTGCCAACGGGACCGAAACGAAACGTTCGGCTCCAGATGGCGCAGCTTGGAGAAAATGTCTCCTCGCACGTCGGGGGCCGCATACCACATCACATCGTGCCGCGGCAGCCCGGAGCGATGGATCAACAGGTCGAGGGCCGTCATTCCTTGTGTGGCGACCGGATCCGCAAGACGGAAGCTCGGCAGATAGTCGATCACCGGATCCTCCCACTCGAGCAGGCCATCGTCGACGAGCGCCCCGATCAGTGCCGCCGTGAACGCTTTGGTCGACGATCCGATGGGGAACGAGGTCTGAGGAGTGACGGGGAGTTCGCGCTCAACGTCCCGAAGGCCCAAGCCTTCGGCCAGGATCACCTCCTGCCCGCGGATGATCGCCAGACCCATTCCCGGTACGGAAAGAGAGTCCATCGCCGCCCGGATCTGGTCCACGAAGCCCTCGAGCGCCTCTCGATCGGCCTCGGCAGACGCTGCCGCAGCGGCATCGGCGCGCTCGAGGAAGAACTCCAACGTTGCGCCTCCCTGCAAAAAGGCGCCCTCGATTCGATCGCCGGCCTCGTTCAGTTGACCGTCGAACTCCGGCGTACCGGGAATGCCCTCCATTCGGAAGGCAACCGACCGACCGTCGACCGCCACGCCGGAGAGGTCGAAGTCGCGCAGATTCTGGACGGGGATCGCTATGGTGCCGGCCCAGTCACCGTCATCCTGAAACAAAACGACCTCGATGCGTAGCGGAGCACCGGGCACGCCGATCTCCCCCGTCCACTCACCAGCGGGGTCCTGCGCCGCGGCGGCTGTGGCAACGAGGAGAATCGCCAGGAGGAAACGACAAGCGACGAGCATGTTCAGAGCGTGGTAAAGTTGGCAGGCGACGGCCCTACGGGGCGTCGCGCGGCCATGTTACGCTCCGGCCCGCATCACCCGGTAGACTGCATCGCGGCGGCGATGCCGTTGAGCGAGAGGAACAGCAACTCGCGAATCGCGTCGCGATGACCGTCATCCCCAGCCGACCTGTATCGGTTCATAAGGTCGATCTGTATGAGGTTCAGCACGTCGGTATAGGGATTTCTAAGGCGGATGGACCGCTGAATGACCGGCGTGCCGTCGAGCAACGCCTCATTCTGAGTGATCGACAGCAGGCTCTGGCGGGTGCGCTCGAACTCGGTCGTGATGCGGTGATGCATCGACGAGCCGTCGGTCGCGCAGCTGTCATGACCACCGGCTCGCGCGTATCGCCTGGCAATCGGCAGCCGCGCGCGCGCCATTTCGCGTTCGGCATTGTTGATGATGGCCGTGAACAGCGGCCACTGGCGATAGGCCTCGCGGAGCAACTGGAGGCCGTGCTCATCAGAGACGACGTCGGCCAGCCCGGTGCCCACTCCGTACCAACCGGGAACGGTGTAGCGCGTCTGCGTCCACGCGAAGTTCCACGGAATGGCCCTTAGATGATCCAGATCGATAGCTCCGCCCCGGCTGGCCGGCCGGGACGCGATGGGGAGCTTGGAGATCGACTCTATGGGCGTCGTCCCGAGGTACCAGGGCCAGAAATCCGGCGCCGTGACGAGATCACGGTAGGCTTGCATGGACCGATCCGCGACCTGCTCCATCATCTCACGGAGTTCGTCGCTTGCGGCCAGTGGTGCCTGCTCATCCTGCAAAGCCATCAGCATGGCGCTCACGATCTGCTCGAGATGCCTGTGCGCGATCGGTAGCAGCGCGTACCGGAAGGTGATCACTTCACCCTGCTCGGTGAACCTGATTCGGCCGTTGTGTACGGCAGGCGGCATCGACAGAATCGCCTGATTTGCGCGCCCGCCGCCGCGACCAACCGTGCCGCCGCGACCGTGGAATAGCCGGAGCTCGATGTCATGGTCCAGGCAGGTTTGCGCGATTTCCTCCTGTGCTCGATGAAGCGACCAGTTGGCTCGCCAATAGCCGCCGTCCTTGTTCGAATCGGAGTAGCCGAGCATCACCTCCTGAAAGTCGTTGCGCGCCCGCAGGTGTCGACGGTACACGTCGATGCCGAATAGCGTCTCGAGGAGCGGTCGGCCGCGCTCCAGGTCGTCGATCGTTTCGAGAAGCGGGGCGACGTCGACACGGGTGACCACCTCGCCGCCCTCCATGTGCCAGAGCCCGACTTCCTTGGCCAGCACGAGGACCTCCAGCAAGTCGCTCGGGGCGTTTGTCATCGAGATCACGTAGGCGCCGAAGGCGTCGGGATCCGATTCTGCCATCACGCGAAGCGGTCCCAGCACGTGCTCGGTGTCGTCGGAGAGTGATAAACCGGCCGGTGCCAGCGGGCGTGGATTGGCCAGTTCCTGCGCGAGCAACTCCTGCCGGGCTTCCTCCCCCAATCGGGAATAATCGGACTCCACACCACCTATGCTCAGCAGTTCTGCAACGGCCGCCTCGTGCCGCCCGGAGTGTTGCCGGAGGTCCAATGCGGCGAAGTGCATCCCGAACGTGGCTGCTCGGATGCGTAGCCTGGACATCCTCCCGTGAGTAGCCAGCGATTCAAAGCCGCAAGCGATGAGTGCCTCGGCAAGCTCCTGAAGGTCCGCTCTCAGTTCGTCGGCTTCATAACGTTCTCGGCCGTGATGGTCGCGCTCCAGCCGCCGGAGCATCGCGTGGACCTTGAGCCGGAACGGTTCGTGACGGTGAACGCGCAGCTCACTCTCGGTCAGTAAGCCCCGTTCGGCCGCCGCGTCGATTGACTCTCGAAAAGAATCAGGGACGGGGCGATTCCGGTCGGAGATCGAAAGGTCGTGCCAGAGGTTGCGGAGGTCGCGTGCGTAGCCGGCCGAGACGGCCTCGCGATGAAGAGCGAGCGTCTGGCGCGTGACGTCGGCGGTGACGAAGGGATTGCCATCCCGGTCGCCACCCACCCACGAGCGAATCCGGATGGGGGACCGGGGGACGTTGTCGCGCGACATCTGGAAATAGAGGCGCCCGGCGCGCTCGAGGTCTCGGACGATCTCCGGAAGCGCCTCCCACAGAGTCGTCTCCAGGAAATGCAGGACGAAGCTGACCTCGTCGACCACCGTCGGTCGCTCCGTGCGCAACTCGTCGGTCGCGAGCAGCAGCGCGACTTGCTCGTGGAGGCGGGTCAACAGGCGGTCGTACTCGGCGGGCGGGTGCGGTCCCCGCCGAAGCTGCTCAAGCAACTCCGCCGCCTCGCCCTGCTTGTGAAGCACCGTCCGCCGTCGAGCCTCGGTCGGGTGTGCCGTAAGCGTTGGTACCACGTCTAGCTTCGCGAGCAGCCGACTGAGATCGTCCGCATCGATACCGGACTCGCGGAGGGAGAGCAATGCTTCGGCGACGGACTCGGGCCTGGGTCTCTCGGGCGTCGCCTGGGTGGCTCGATCCCGATTGATTCGGGTGATTTCGAGCTGCTCGGCCTTGTTCACCAGATGGAAGAAGGCCGTGAACGCGCGGAGCAGCCAGCGTAGCTCATCGAGGTCGAGTGCCGCGACCTCCTCCGCTGCGCGGTCGAGCAAGTCATCGGCCTCCGGTGAGTCACCGGCCCGGACGGCCGCTTTGCAGAGGCCGCGCAGGCGCTCGATCCGCTCGACGGAGCCCTCTCCCACGAGCTCGGCGGTAGCCCGACCTACGAGCTCACCAACCAGATTCACGTGCACGGAAAGCTCCTCGGTGATGCCGCTTCCCTCAGCGGCGTACTCCAGTCCCTTCCAGCGTGGCTCCGGCATCCCTGCGTCGATGGGTGAGGTGGACGACCTCAACGAGCGGCTGGGAGCGAGGTTCGGTTCGAAAGACGCGCGCCGTCGACGACGTATCAGGCTGTGGCTACGTCATCCGCAGGGACACCGTAGTAGTCGCGGTACCACTCCACGAAACTCCGAATACCTTCGCGAATCGGGGTGGCCGGACGGAAGCCCACATCAGCCGATAGGTCGTCGACATCTGCAAACGTAGCAGGGACGTCGCCGGGCTGCATCGGGAGAAGGTTCTTCTCGGCTTTCATTCCGAGCGCGTCCTCGATCGCAGCAATGAAGTCGAGCAATTCGACCGGCTGATTGTTGCCGATGTTGTAAACGCGATAGGGCGCGCGCGAGGTGGCGGGGTCCGGCTCGTCTGAGGACCAGTTCGCGTTGCCGCCAGCCGTGTGGCTCAACAGGCGGAAGACGCCCTCGACGATGTCGTCGATATAGGTGAAGTCGCGACGCATCTTCCCATGATTGAACACATCGATGGACCGGCCCTCGAGGATCGCGCGAGTGAACAGGAAAAGCGCCATGTCCGGTCTTCCCCACGGCCCATAAACCGTGAAGAACCGCAGCCCGGTGGTCGGAAGGCCGTAGAGGTGGCTGTACGTGTGCGCCATCAACTCGTTGGCCTTCTTGGTGGCGGCGTACAGCGATACCGGGTGATCGACGTTCTGGTGCGTCGAAAATGGCATTCGCGTATTGGCACCGTAGACGGAGCTGGAGGACGCGTATACCAGGTGCTCAACCCCGTTGTGGCGGCAGCCCTCAAGGATGTTCGTGAAGCCCACCAGGTTTGCGTCGATGTACGCGTGCGGGTTCTCAAGCGAGTACCGTACTCCCGCCTGCGCGGCAAGATGTACTACGCGATCAAAGCCGCCCTCGGCAAAAAGGTGGGGTATCTGCTCGCGATCGGCAACGTCGATCTCGCGAAACTCGAACCCATCCCGACCAACCAGTCGCGAAAGGCGGTCGTGCTTTAGCTGTGGGTCGTAGTAATCATTGAGGTTGTCGATCCCGACCACGCGGCGGCCTTCGCGGAGTAGGCGCTCGGAAAGATGGTATCCAATGAAGCCTGCCGCGCCAGTGACGAGGATGGGTGCACTATCAATAGTCATCGGGGCGGTCAATAATGTCGGTTCAGCCTGAGGGAGAAGGTACGTGATGGCTCTGGCAACCACTGAATTCCGGTACGTCGGGGGCGTCTCTAGTGGATGCGGGCGGAAGGCTGAGATCTGGCGTGTGGTCGTCGCGCCGCCGGCGCTCAGGCGTACGAGGTGGGTCCCAACTTCGACTATCCTGTGACAAGCGGTGCGCGTGGCAGCGGAACAGTGGGATCTTTGGCATGGGTGCATACATTCACCCATCGTGATTCTACCGTCATGTCGTTCGCTCACCTTCACGTTCGTAGCTGGTTCTCATTTCTCCGAGGAGGTTCGGCTCCGGAGGTGCTGGCGGCACGCGCCGCCGAGCTCGGCTACTCCGCCCTCGCCCTCACGGATGTCCACGGCATCTACGGCGCCGTGCGGTTTCAGCAGGCATGCCAAGCCCACGGGCTGAAGCCGGTGTTCGGGGCAGAAGTAGCGGTGGACGGGGGACGGTGGACCGTGGACCGTAGGGACAGGGCTTGCCCTGTCCGAAGCTCACGGACAGAAGAGATCCTTCGGTGCGCTCAGGACAAACAGCAAACAGCAAACCCTCGCCCGGAAACTCTCGTCCTCCTAGCAGCGAACCGTGCCGGCCTCGCCAACCTGAATTGTGTGCTCAGTGCGGCACACGCGCGTGATCGCCTCGAACCATGCGCAGTGCTCGACGAGCTGGCACCCTTCACCGATGACCTTTTCTGCCTGACCGGAGGCCGTGGCTCGCACCTGTGGAACATGCTGGATGAGGAACGCCCCATCGACGCGCTCGCCTGGGTGAACCAGCTGAAGGAGCTTTACGGGGATCGCCTATCGGTGGAGCTCGCGCACCACCGCGTGGCCGGCGACTCGCGGCGGATTCAGCGTCTGCTACGCGTGGCCCGTCAGGCCGGCGTCTCGACGGTTGCCACGGGCGATGTCCGCCATGCTCTGCGGGACGAGTACCGGCGCTACGACCTGATGACCTGCATCCGCCTCGGCTGCTCCGTATTCGAGGGCCATCCCGAGCGTCCGACGAACGCCGAGGCCGCCCTCCACGCCGAGACCGTCCTCCTCCGCCGCATCCCCCATCCCCCCGCATTCGATCGCGCCGCCGAGATCGCCGCCGCCTGCGAGGTGGACCTCCTCCCCGGGGAGATCACGCCACCCGCCGCCCTCATTCCCGAGGGCATGACCGCGGCGGAGTA
>JBJHBB010000095.1:0-4247 GCA_050485265.1 Rhodothermales bacterium
TGAAGGTGATGACGCCGGTGGCGGACCTCCAGCGCGAGCCGGTGCGGGTCAACAAGGCGTACCTGATGTCGTGCGTGAACGCGCGGCTGGAGGATCTGGCCCAGGCGGCGGAGATCGTGCGGGGCAAGAGGGTGGCGCCGGGGGTTGAGTTCTACCTCGCCGCGGCGTCGTCGCAGGTGCAGGAGCGGGCGGTGGAGCTGGGTCATTGGCAGGCGCTGCTGGACGCGGGGGCGATCGAGCTTCCCGCCGGCTGCGGCGCGTGCATCGGGCTGGGACGGGGAACGCTGGAGCCGGGCGAGGTGGGCGTGAGCGCCACGAACCGGAACTTCGAGGGCCGCATGGGCAGCCGCGACGCGAGGTGCTATCTGGCCAGCCCGGGGGTGGTGGCGGCCAGCGCGATCGCTGGGCACATCTGTGCGCCGGTGGAGGTTGCGGCGGACGGCGTGCGGGGCGAGTGCCGCGTGAACAAGCGACCGTCGCGGGGCGGGGGGGGCGTGAAGGTTCGGGATGATTTTCCGCGGCGCGTCAGCGGCCGGGCGCTCTACCTGCCCAAGGACAACCTGAACACGGACGGGATCTACGGCAAGGACGTGACGTATCGCGACGACATCACGTTCGAGCAGCAGGGGCAGCACGCCATGCTCAACTATGACCCCGATTTCCAGGGCATCGCGCAGCGCGGGGACATCATCGTCGGGAGTCGCAACTTCGGCACGGGCTCCTCGCGCGAGCAGGCGGCGACGGCGCTGGCGTCGCGGGGGATCCAGCTCGTGATCGCGGCGACGTTCAACCAGACGTACCAGCGGAACGCGTTCAACAACGGGTTCATCTGCATCGAGAGCCCGGAGCTGGTGGAGTTTCTCGCGGAGCGCTTCGAAAAAGAGGCCGGCGCCGGGGTGCGCACCATCGTCGGTCCGGAGCTGGAGGTGGATTACGAGGCGTCGGAGATCCGCTGCGAGGGGCGGACGTTCGAGTTCCCGCCGCTGAGCCCGGTGGCGCAGGAGCTTGTGGCCAAGGGCGGCAGCGAGAACGTGGTGCGCGAGCGGCTGGCGGCTGGTTGAACACGGAGGCGGAGTGTAGTGGCAGGGATATCGGCGGGTTTCTTCCGCCCATGATAACAATTCATGCGAAAACTGCCTCAAATTGGCACAAAACAATAGCCAAAAGTACAATCAGAATTGAAAGCCATAATGCAATAAATGCTATCATAATGACATCGTACATTCTACTCTGTCGGCGACGGGGATATTTGAGGCAGCGGTGCTGCTGCATTTCAAGCAGTTCTTCGATTTCCTTGCACCGACGGTATTTCTCCCTTTTGATATCTGCAAACTGTCTTTGAAGGCCCCACACAAAAATCAATAAGAGGATTGCGAGTATGCACACAGCGATGAAGATGAATCGGCCTGCAGCTTGCAGGCTGTCGGCCAAAAATCCAAGGAGAGCAAGATTAGCGGCCCAAATAATTCCGCTGACGATCCACACAAGATTGTCGTGATGCTGTGCGGAATCCTGGGCTGCCTGATACTCCGCGAGCAGTCTGTTCTCGTGAATCGCCTGCTCTTGGCTCTTTCGATTTGGCTGTTGTTCCTGGTTCGTGTTGTTCATGAGTGTCAAGTCGTATGCTAATCTGGGTTGCGAAAATCAATTCGTTCAAGCTGAACCAGTTCCCCGCGGATACGAACTTCAATATGCGCCACTCGGCTGACCCGTTCGCCCCGTATGGTAGTATAATGATACTTGGCTGTGATTAAGTAGAAATCGTCCGACAGGTCGAAAGCGCTGACGTACTCATTCGGTGCGGTGATCGCATGGGTTTGGTTGGGCAAGTATGGATCAAGGTCTGGGTAGCGTAGACAGGTGGAGCGTATTGGTCCTTCGGGGAACATGCGTAGCCTCTGATCGCGAGTGCCATGATGAGCGCCGTCGCGAAGAAAGCGAATGGCTGCAACAGTTGCAATTTGTCTATTCTTGATCGCTTGGGCGCGCTTGGTGTGTCTCATATAGTAGAGTATCGAAGCAAGCGATCCTGTCCCGAGCACAAGTCCGATGATCGCCACAATAGCATATCGACGGGGAGTGTGTGAGAAGGCGGTTTGAGAGCTTGCGCCATTGTCTGGATTCGAATGAGAATTAGGCAATGCGGTTTCGTGGTGCGCCGATACTGGGTCGTCAAATGAATCCTTGTGTTGTGAGGTTGATGTTGGATCATCGATTGCGATGTCAGATATTAAGGGATCGCCATTAGATCAGCTGGCGCGGACCCGTGTGCATGAAACCACCTGGAGTCCTCGACTCTGCAGAACGGCAGTCGCCTGTCGCTGGCTACTGAATGGAAAAGTCTTGGTGTGTTCCTTCCCGTTTGCGTCTCGGTAGGTACTCACACACATCTCGCGGCTCCGTAGAGGCACGGTAGCAGATGAGCGATCGACGCTGTGCGCGACGGCTGTCGACGTCCAAGGCGTGACTTGAGTGTCACGACAGCCTCGGCTTCGTCTATCTGTGGGTATGTTAGCAGGAGCCGATTCTGCAGTGCAAGGAACCGTGCGGTTGCATCCAATGGCCCAACCGGGTCACTGCTGGTCGGGAGCGCCCATTAGGGGTTGGCGGATGCGGGCAGGTAGATGGCCGGACGGCGAACGCTCGCCTTGAAGATTCGCGGGCAAGAGCATGCCGTATGTCTTGCATTGACCGCAAACTACATTCGAGTGTGCCATGGCGGGGGAATAATCGGAACGTTCAAGGTCGCCAGGATTGGCCGGCTTGGACCCCCTTCGTCGGCGGGGGGCGTGACGCCGTGGCGGCCGACTCAGTGCAGGGCGATGTCGTCGAGGTTGCCGTAGTCGGACTGCAGGATGCGCATCATCTGGTAGATCTGGCGGAGCTCGCTGTCATCCGAGAGGGCGTTCTCGAGTTGATCGCCGAGTGTGAGGCGGGGCTGCCACTGCCATCCCCATGTGGTCCACACGCGGAAGGGCCACGGGAGGTTGAAGGCGGCCTTCATGCGCTCGTCGATGCCGTTGTAGGTCTCGGCCTGGGCGTATGACGTGATGCGGTCGCCGCGGGCGATGGGCGCGTTGAAGACGCCGGGCATGGCGAGGCGTCCGCCGGTGGCGTTCTTCATGGTGGCGTGCGCGACGACGGTGAAGGGCTTGCGGTCGCTGAGGGAGTCGGGGCCGAACTCGAGGGGGCCCATCTGGCTCTCGAGGACGTAGTGCTTGTTGCCGTGGATGAGCAGCGTGAGGGCGTAGCCCAGTGTGGCGCCGGAGTACCAACTGAACGTGCCCTTGCCCTCCTTGATCTTGCTGATTTTAGCCTTGGAGGGCCAGTTGTTGTCGCTCATGGCGAAGCGGAGGCCGAGGGGAATCATGAAGCTGAGGAAGTTGCCCTGCTCGACCGGGGGCTTGATCTTGCCGTCGGAGTCACCGGGGCGGGTGAGGCGGATGTCGACGTTGTAGTAGCCTTCGAGATGCTCGCGCTGGGTCTCGATGGCGTTGGGGATGGCGTCGACCCAACCCTTCTGGAAGTCGTGCAGCTCCCCGATGCGCTTGCCGAAGTCGTTGCCGATGGTCTTCTGGAGCGCCGTCGGGAAGGCGTTGAGCACGAGATCGAGGTAGTAGGGGAGTTCGGTGATGGCGATGTACAAGGCCAGCGCCGCGGCGCACGCGGCCTTGAACGGGCCGCACGGGTCGGAGTTCTCGTTGATCCACTTGGCCCACCACAGCGGCACCTGGATGGTGAACGAGATGACGGCTGCGGAGACGATCTGGGCCGAGGCGTTCCGAAGGATGACCATGTTGGCGCCGACGACGTTGTTCACGCCCCGGCTGGTCCACATGGCGCTGCTGTACGCGGCGCTGTCTGCCGCGATCTGGGTGTGAATCGAGGCGTTGGTGGCGGTGCCGGTGTTCCACACCAGGGCCGCCGCGGCGTAGAAGACGAAGGCCAGCAGCAGGAAGAAGAGCGAGATGTTGCCCCGCTTGTTGCGGTGCAGCCGGGCCATGGCGGCGGCGAAGGCGGGAATCATGGCGAAGCCGCTGTTCTCGCTGTCGAACGCCGGGCGCGACGCGGGGCGAACGTGCCTCGGTTCAAGGGCGGATCGCTCTGACGACTTCGGCTCTGGTGTGCTCACAGTGGGGCCTTCTTGACCTGCAGCGCCTCGACGGTGCTGTCGTCCAATGGGGATTCGTACGCCTGCTTGTACCAGTCGCGGATCTTGCCGCGCTCGATCATGTCCTGCGTGTGCG
>JBJHBB010000095.1:4257-7232 GCA_050485265.1 Rhodothermales bacterium
GGGGAAGCCCATCCAGGTCCACGACGGACGGATGACGTAGGCGCGTCGCTGGACGGTCCACTCGCCGCGGAACATGTCCCAGCCGACGCTGTAGTTGACGGAGACCTCCTCGCGGCCTTCGTTGGTCGTGTTGGCGAAGCTCTTGTACTTGTCGAGCGAGTCGACCGGGTCGGGATCGAGATCGGGAAAGTCGGCAGCGCGGGGGACGTACTTGGGCGAGAAGAGCGGCGGGTTGGGAAGGGGCGGCAGATTGAGGAACGTCGAGGCGCGGGCGAACATGTCGCGATGGGACTCGATGCGGGCCTGCTGCTCGGCCATCCGCATGCGGAAGAGCGCCGGGGAGAGCAGCAGGAACATCAGCAGGACGAGCAGGACCAGCGTGGCCTCGACCATCACCACGCCGCGGCGGGAGCCGGCGCGTGCGCGTGTGTGGGGATCGCCTGGATGTGCGGCGCGGCGGTTCACAGGACTGGGGTGCCTCCGAGAAGCGAGACGGGGTGCGAGATCCTGGCTCCGGTGGATTGCAGGCGCACGGTGTGCTCGATGGGGAAGACGCGTCCGGAGACGCCTCCGGGCGCCGGCGTGGTGATGCCCGGGAGCAGCGTGATGCCGGGGATGGTGATGAGGAACTTGTACTCGACAGTCACCTCGACCTGCTTGGGACCGAGGATGTTGGGGATGTTCAGATTGCTGAGGATGTCATTGAAGGGCATCGAGGGCAACGTGAAGTCGAGAGGGATGCCCATGTCACCGGCGAAGCCGCTCACGAGGTTGTTGAACGTGCCCGAGCCGAAGCCGGTGAAGGTGTACTGAGAGGGAACCTGGTTGAAGATGAAGTCCGCCGGGGGATACGACTCGTTGAAGCTCACGCTGGTGGCGGCCTTGGCGTAGCCCATGCGGTTGACGTAGCCCCGCGAGCCCCAGCGGCCCGCCTGCTGGCTGAAGATCTTGCGGATGGCGGTCGCCGCGGCGTCGCTGTCCGACGTCTGCGGCGAGATCGACGCGACGATGAGCTGGGCGGCTTTCTCGGCCTTCTGGCGGTTGGAGCTGGGGATCGACTCCTCGAGGCCGAGGATGGAGCTTCGCTCGAATCCCACGATCGCGGCTCGCGCCGACACGAACGACGCGTGTCGCACCACGAGCGAGGCGTTGGCCAGCAGGGCCATCTGGATGCACATGCCCATCACCAGCAGCACGATGGGCAGGACCAGCGTGAACTCGACGATGATGACGCCCGCCTCGGCCCGGGGCGGGCCGGCGCCGAGCGACTTGAGGCGGCGTCCCAGCACCAGCAGCAGGCGGATGCCCAGCAGCATGAACGAGGCCATGGCGATCGCCAGTCCGGCGGAGAAGATGTCGTTCGCCCAGGGGTAGACGTCGAGCTCGAGGAGGCGCGCGGTGGCGCCGGGGTGCGACGCGGCGACAAGCCCCGTGAACCCCGTCGCGACGAGGAACACGTTGATCGAGAACGATCGGATCGCCTGCTCGCTGATCATGCTCGCGCCTCGTCACCAGCCTATCGCGAGAACAACCTCGTGCAAAGCAATAAATTGCGCCAGAATCAGGCCCAGCAGCAGCGCCAGGCCGAAGGGCGCCTCCGACCGGCCGAAGGGGTAGATGTTCTCCATGTGGCGTCTCGTGGCGATCGCGGTGAGCATCCCCGTCGCGATGAGCTGCATGCGGGAGACGATCTCACCCCGGGCGACCCAGTTGAGCACGCCGATCAGGGCGGCGAAGACCAGCGTGTTGAAGAGCACCGGAATCACCGCGGACAGGCCCAGGAGCGCCCCGACCGCGGCCAGAAGCTTGACGTCCCCTCCGCCCAGGCCCCGGGCGATGAAGCTGACGATGCCGATCACCGCGCACAGGCCGAAGCCCATCAGGCCGTCGCGAAGCCCGCTGGCCCCCAGCCACAGAGCCGCGACGTTGAGCCCTGCCGCCTCGAGGATCGGCGGCAGGATCGCGTTGAGCCCCAGCCCGAGCAGGATGGCCGGGTAGGTCAGCACGTTGGGGATGCGGCGGGTGGCGACGTCCAGCGCCGCGGCGGCGATGCAGATCACGAAGCACAGCGTGATGATGAAGAAGCCCTGATCCGTGGCGCGAAGCACGATCTGAAACGCCGAGGCGATCACCGCGGAGAGGCACAGCGCCAGCGTCCACCACGCGCCGACGGCCGGGGTGAACTGGGACGTTCCGGGCTTGGCCTCGGATCCGGTGACATCGCTCCGCGGAGCGCCTGACGGGGCCGCCTCTGCCGCGGCGGCGTTCGGAGTCTCCCCGCCGCTCCCGGCCTCGCCGCCCGAGGCCGAGGATTCCCGATCGGGCGAGTCGTCGCCTGGTGGCTCGATGTCGGGGGTCGACTCGGGGCGGCTGGGGGAGTGCTGGGCCGTCATGGACGCATGGTACCCGATTCGTGATTCAGGCTGGCGAGCAGGTCGCGATCGGCGCAACCACCGCGCTCCGGCCGCGATGCGGATCGGCGCAGCACACAAATGGTGACGCGATTGTCACGTCAGCACAGGAGTGCGAACTGAGGCTCTCGTGAGCGGTCAGGGAGCGGACTGATCGAGGAAGGCGTCGTCCTGCACGGCCTCGGCCTTGTCCTTGAACTGATCGATCACCCAGTTGGCGAACCAGAAGATGATCAGCAGGATGATGAGCCCGATGATGATCAGCAGAACCCATTCCACGGTGTTGGGGCCGCTCTCATCCTCGTGGAGGTCGGCCGCGAAACGACGAATGCGCTGCATCATGTTCCATTGCTCCTGTGTGGTTCAATGACCCGACGAGTCCCCGGTTGGACGCCCGAGGGCGATGGTTCAAGTTCTGGACGGCGGATCGGTCAGGGGAAGGGCAGGGTGAGTGTGCCCGAGACTCTATAGAAATAGCTCACGATCATGTTCACGAGCGTGGCGCTGAAGAGGCCGATCGGGATGATGACGGTGGCGGTCAGGAGGGCCCACTCGGTGATGAGC
>JBJHBB010000096.1:0-7156 GCA_050485265.1 Rhodothermales bacterium
CCTCTCCGAGGCCGATCAACCATGGCCGGTACCTCGCCGCCTCGATCGCATGGCTCGCGAGGCGTCCTCCCTCGAGGAGTTCACGCGAGCCTTTTCCGCGGACGCTCCCCTGTTGCCCCCGAGCTTGCAGAGACGCCTGCTCCATCCCTCCGGCGGCGTGGCCGCAACCCTCGTCCCGACGGGGCCCGGCACGCGAGCGCTCGACCTCGCTACCGGATGGAACACGTTGCCGAGCGCCCTGAAGTCGCTTGGGGCCGAGGTTGTCAGCGCTGACTGGTCCTACTCGAGGATCCGCTTCAGTCAACTCCTGAACGACGGGAACGTGGATCAAGCCCTGCATATACCGCCCGTCGGACGCTTACCCTGGTTGCCGAACACGTTCGACTTCGTTTTCGCCGACCTGACTCACCTTCACGCTGCGGTCGGGACGAGCGGGCTGGACCGGTTGCTCGCAGAGATCCGCCGCGTTCTCGTTGTGGACGGCATCGCGGTGTTCGGGACGCGGAACCCGTTCCGTGGACGGGGACAGCGTTCGCCTGCGACCTCCTACGCGTCCAGACCCTGGCACCCACGGCAGATCCCCCGGGCGGGGTTCCATGACCTTCGAGCGTTCGCCGCGTTGCCGAGACGGGAGGAGTGGAGGCGGCTCGTCCCCGAGGTGGCGATGCGAGACCGCTACCGTGAGCGTCTCGGCCGATCGGCACTCAAGGACCGTGTCAAGCGGGTCATCATCGGTCTCCACGGCGAGAAGTGGCTGGCCGCGGACTACTTCGTAGTGGCTCGAGCCGAGGCGCATCGCGGCTCGCCCCGATCGCTCTTCGAGTTGCTTCCCGAGGTGGACGCCGAGGCGCCTCTGGAGATCATGGCCCTGAGCGACGCTCGGGTAGCGGTGATCGCCACGAAGTCCTTCATCAAATTCCCGCTCGCGCTCGATCAACAAACGATGCTGGCGCGGGAGGTTGAGAACACTTGGGACGCCAGCAGGACGGCTCTTGGGTCGTACGTTGTCCAAGGCGGCTCCATCCGCAGCTGGAACTCGGTCGCGTACGGCACCTACCCGCGGATCCGCGAGACCGAGCGCAGGCCAGCCGCAGCCGCGGAACGAGCGGTGGAGCGAGCCTTGGGAGGTCTGGACGCTTCGCAGCTCGGTTCCTTGGATTCCACAGCGTTCTGGCGCCGGTTGACGAGCGATCGCGGACGCACTGACGCGCGAGATCTCGGCGCTGGTGCGCTACGCGAGGCAGTCTTGCGGACGCTCGGCCAGCGCAAGCTTCCGATAGGCCCGACTCACGGCGACCTCCACCCGGACCACGTACTGATCACTCCAGAGAGCGCTACGCTACTCGTGGACTGGAATCGCTATGAGAAGCGAAACCCGCTTCTCCTGGACGCACTCTACGCGGCGTTGGTCAGCCATCAGGCCGCCCGCGCAATCACCCTCGCGCAGGCGCTCAGCGACTACGTGGAGGGACGAATAGCGAGTCCTCTTGCGCAGCTTGTGGCAAACCGTCGCGGCGAGCTCCAGGCGATCGAAGCAGCAACCATCACCCTGCTCGATCGAATCGTTTCGTACAGTCGCCCGCGACGGATCTACAAGCCATGGACCATGCAGCCACTGCAGGAATCGACCCATATCCTGCTTGCACACCTTCCCAACTGGTGAGAAGTTCGACTGACAGGCCTCAGGCTCTACCGAACCGCTCCAGAGTCAGGCGAGGCCGCGCCCTCGAGCCCATTGGCGGGCATCGAAGTCAAAGAGGTAGTCGACATACTCGAGAGCATCTTGCCTGGTCCAGACGCCTGAGCGGACCTGCGGCCAATCAAGCACATCACGAGTGTCCAACGCGATCGGTGGGTGGAAGGAAACTGGAACATGGCTCTCACCGAGGGCTGACATCGCCGCGATCCGATGTCGACCTCCTCCTGATGCAACCGCCCTGACCTCCGAGCCGCGCTGCACCAGATACACGCGGCAGTCTCCTCTGATTCGATCGTATCCAGATGCCCGCAGCGAACTGATCAGTGCCTTGACACGGTGGAACTCGAGCCGACCGAGGCTATGACTAACGGGACCGAAGTAGGGAACACCGTGCCGCTCTATGCTGGTGTCGCCCAAGCCATGTTGTGCAGCATCAGCGGCACACCACCGTCGAACCTCTAGATCGAAACGCTTCGGCCCCCAACCTGACCAGGGTGTCACGACGAACAGGTGAGGAGCGAGGTCTGCCAGGCCGCACGCGTCCTTGCTCCTGAACCCTGCGAGGGCCTCGAGCGCGTTCGCTGGCTGGAACGACGCGAAGTACCGCTCCAGTATGGACCCTGCATAGTCGTCGGACTCCTGGGCGCGACCCTCAGCGAAGGAGGCGACGAGGGGGTGCCAACCATGCGCAGAGAAGCGGAAGCCCTGCACATCGCAGATCAGCTCAACAGGGCATCGAAAAGCGGCGGGCGTGTGGGCCCGAGCCAGATGGACGGCGGCCAGCGGTTCGTCGAGCAATGGCGGCGGAACGGGCTGCTCGACGTGGGGCAGGCGCTGCAGTTCGTAACCGAGCGATCGCAGCATCTGCTTGGCCCAGCTCCTCAGCACAGCCCCACTCCTGATGACGCCGGGCCCACGAGCCCGAATCGGGGTAGTCGGACCCAAGGGGCCGGCGATTCGTGCTCTACCCCCCGCAAGGGTGAGTTAACCTCCTCCGCAGAGAAGGACCAATGACGGCAGACACCCTTCTCGATGTGCCGATCGGTCTCGAGGAGCCCAGGTATGCGCATCTCGGTGGTAATCCCCAGCCACAACGCCGACCGCTACCTCGGACAGGCAATCGGATCCGTCCTCGAGCAGACACTCCAGCCCCATGAAATCATCATCGTCGACGATGCATCTGACGACGACAGTCTCAGGGTAGCTCGGCAGTTCCAGGTTCGCTTCCCAGACCGCGTCAAGGTCTATGCCGAACGATGCTTCAACGCACCGACAGTGCGGAACCTGGGCGCGAGTGTCGCTACCGGTGACAGCCTGATGTTCCTGGACTCCGATGACTTCATCCGGCCGGACACACTCGAGGCTCTCGCCCGTGCGCTAGAGGGTCAGGAGCAGGCGGTTGCGATCTGCCCTTGGTTCCACGTACACCTCCGCGACGGGCGATGGGTGGAAGGGCCGCCGACGTGCAATCCTCGCCGCCCCGGGCAGGACCCGCTGAGTGCCTACCTGAACGGCTGGGCCCACCCGCCGGTATCGGTCTTGTGGACCCGCGAAGGCTTCGAAGCCGCGGGCCGTTGGGACGAACGTTGCGGCCAGAACCAGGACGGCGACCTCATGATGCGAGCGCTGCTCCTCGGCGTCACGCTCGTGGAGACCAAGGCCGGCGCTGCGTATTACCGTCGTATGCCCTTGGGCGACAACTTGGCGACCGTGACTGGCAGGCGCTACACGGCTTACGGGGTGTCGAACCTGATCTACGTGGCGCGAAAGATCGCCTGGCTCGCCGAGTTGACGGGGCAGGGTCAGCGCTACCGGCCCGGCATCCGACGGTCGTTCGCGGCGATCGCGGGCCTCGCTGCGAAGCACGGACATCACGAGCTGGCCAGCCAGGCGCGGGCCGGCGTCAAGCTGTACCAGCAGCCCTGGGAGGCCCTCGTCTCGTACCGAGGCGAGAACCAGCTCCGTCGTGCCTATCGGGAGCTTCGCCGCGTCCATCAAGAGATCCGGCGGCATCCGACGAGCGCTACCCGATCGGTCGGCTCCGATGACGCCGAGGTCCGATGGGGTGCAGAGGTCGCGGCCCAGGTCGCCGACACGGATCCCGGTGTCCTGCCGCCCTCCGCGCCCGTGGATCGACCTGCGGCGAGTGTCGTCGTCATTGCCATTCGTGGGACCAACATGCTCGAGCAGACGGTCGCAGGGGTGCTGGAACAGCTGGCCGACGTCGAAGTCATCGTCGTCCACCATCCGGGGCAGGTGACGGACGCCCTAGCTCCTCGGCTGCAGGATTCCCGGGTCCGTCTCCTCTGCGTCACTCGAGACGAGGGGCTCAACACAGCGCGCAACCGAGGCCTGCGCTCGGTCCGAGGCGAGGTCGTGGCCCTGCGGGACGCGGACGACCTAGAGGGGCTTGACGCACTCGCCGACCAGGTTCGTCACCTCGGGCAAGCACCGGACGGAGTAGGACTGTTGGCCGGCCCTGGCTCCGAAACCACGGAGGTTCGGTTGCCCACAGCGAGACGAGCGAACCGCTTCACGCGAGGGAGCGGTCAGGTGGCCTCTGTACCCACCAAGATCACAGGGGTCGTCTTCCGGCGATCGGTCATCGCGTCGGTCGGGTTCTTCGATGAAGCGGCCGCGCACGATGGTCCGACGGAGTACTGGTCGCGCGTTGCACGGTTCTTCCGGGTCGAGGTCATGCGCGATGACGTCGCGAAGCGCCGGGTTCCAGCCAGCTAGCTCGCAGACGCTTCACCCTGGCGATCGCGACCAGACGCGTCGGCTCTATGGTCCAGCCCTTCCATGAGCTGTTCAGCAGCCTCGGGAAGGAGGATGCCGAGATAGTGTCGCGCATGCCGTGCACTGTCACTCGTGTGGAGGATGTTGCATCGCTCTTCAGGGGGATGCTGCTCGTTCCACCAGGCGCGCACCGCGTCCTTGAAGGTGGGCAACCGGCCATTGTCGAGCCCTGGGTGTGCCCGCAACTGCTCGGGCGCCGGTGACACCGGGGACGGATCGAGTGCCACCAGCACAGCCGCAGGCTTGCCACCGGACACCGGATACGGACCCGCGCCCCAGTCGCCCCCGCGCAACGAACGGGCCGCGGTCTCAGCCACCTCGGGGGTGAGGAGCTCGAGCCCAAGCTGCACGAACCCATGTTCGCGGGCCAGTCGAGCGATCGACTCCAGGGAGGATTGGTCCCTCGCGCGTTCGCGGACGATCAGGACCGCGAGACCTTCGGGCACCGGATCGCTACCGAGCAAGGTGTCATGCAGCTCCTCGGCCCAGGGATTCCACGGCGACCACTTACCCAACGTGTCCAGGGAGGGCCGCCACCCAGCCTGGTCGAGGTAATGATCGAGTCCCTCCATGGTGATCTCGACGCTCTTCCCCAGGTCTTCGGCTAGACCAGCGAGTACCCCGCGATAGTCGTGGTCGGCACTCGCCAGCCTCGGTCCCTCGCTCGCGCTCACCGGGAGACCGGCGATGTACCCCTTGTGATACAGCGCGTGGAAGGCCAACGCGTGGAAGTGATCCTCGGGTGACAACACGCGGGCTCCGCTGCGATGGGGCACCGCTCTGCTGAGCATCCCTTGGGCGAGATGCGGTGGGTAGTAGGTCGTGTTCTTCCACTTGAAGCCCGCCCGACCTGCGACGCTGTAAACGTCACAGGGGGTCGTTCCCTCATCTCCCGAGACCGTCAGTAGACGGTCGATAGCGGGCGCGTGCTCATCACTCACGAGGAGATCGACATCCTCGCCTTCCTCGATCTCAGGCAACTGGTCGAACCAACGGAGAACGACGTAGTCGATCTCCTCGCGGCGCAGAGCGTCAAGCAGGCCCTGTACACCGAGGCTCTTCGGGATGCGACGCCGTCCCGGACGCGACGCCGTTCCCACCAGGGTCCGCTTGATCGACCGAAGAGTGTCGCTGCGGGCAAGTACACGCCACATCGCTGATCCGCGGAACACGGCATCCCCTCCGACCAACTCCGTCCCCGCTCACACCGTATCCTGCCGAGGGCTCGACGTGCCTCCGAAGGGGAGTTCATCGACTCACGGCCGCTCTCTGCCGGCAGCGGCCACCCCGAGCCTCAGCTTGCCAGTCGCCAGCCTACGCCAACCTATGGGTGAGGTGCTCCGTTGCTACAGGCCGCGAAGCGAGTCCTGCGGGCAAGGTTCGGGATCTTCCCGATACTCGAGCTTCGGAACAAGCTCCAGCATCCCTTCGCGACGCTGGGTCTCTACCGCGCAGAACTCCGGGAGTCCCGCCAACTGCTGGAACGCCTAGGTGGGCCAGTTGTCGCGGACATCGTGACGATCATCCCCACCTACCGGCGACCGGACCTCGTGCGAGATGCCGTCGCGTCCGCGCTCGCGCAGAGGGTCGGGACGGCGAGCCACCGCGTGATCGTGGTCGACGACGGGGGTGGCGACGTCGAGCCCTTCGAGGACGTCCGCGTCCGCGTCGTAACCCTAGCTCGCAACACCGCATCAGCGGGCGTGGTACGGAACATCGGCATCCGGGTCTCGGCTTCCCCGATCATCGCATTCTTGGACGACGACAACAGGTGGCTCCCCAACCACCTCGAGACCACGATCCCCTCTCTTCAACGCGGTGCCGATCTGGTGTACACCGGTATCCGTCGGTTCGGCCCCGACGGGACGCTCATCGACGAGTTGAGCGTGCCCTTCCGAAGGGACGCCCTGCGTGAGCGAGCGTACGTCGACACCAGCGCCATCGTGTGTCGACGTGGCGGCGGAGTCAATTTGAGCACGGCTGGGGGACTTCGTCGGGGTCGCCGCGAGTTTCATGTTCAAGGGCGAGGCGCAGCGCGACAACGCGATCGCGTTCGCCCGGGCGCTGCGGGAGCGGTTCGGCACCTGACCGGCGCCGTCGGTACCGCCGTTCGCCGGTGGAACCGTCCAGGCGGCGGTGCCCGACGTGGAGCGAGGGGGTGGCCCGTGGCCGGTAGGCTCCGCGGCGACCAGCAGCACCAGACGAGATGAAGCGGATCGGACATGGCCGAGCATCGTGGCGTCCCGGACGTCGAGGCGACGTTGCACCAGCTCGAGCAGCTGGTGGCCGACGCCAAGGCGGTGCCGTTGTCCGCCTCGGTCATGGTCAACCGGGCCGAGATCGAGGGCCTGCTGTCCGCCTTGCGTGAGGCGCTGCCCGACGCCCGCGCGTACCGTCGTCTCTCGGCTGCTTGCGCCGATTCCCACGCGCTTCAGACCCACCACGGGCGCTACCGACACCAGCGCCGTCAGGCACAGCATCATAACCGCGAGTATCCCTAGCACGCGAAAGTCGAGCGGCGAGACGGATCGCCACTGCGCGCCGGAGAGGAACGGCACCTCGAGGAGCGCCACGGCGAGCCACACGCTCACGAGTACGCCAGCGAGCGTGCCCACGGCGACCAGCAGAGCCGCTTCGCTGACGAGTTGGCGCGCAAGC
>JBJHBB010000097.1:0-2214 GCA_050485265.1 Rhodothermales bacterium
GCATCACGACGAGCACTGTCCCCACGAGGGTCACCGCGCGTACAGCGTACATGATGGCCGGCCCGATGTAGCGCCGCACCTTCTCGATGTCGCTTGTGGCACGGGTGATGATGTCACCAGTCGCCTGTCGGTGGTAAAAGCCCTGGCTGAGTCTCTGCAGGTGGTCGTAGAGCCGGTTACGCAGGTCGTACTCGATGTGGCGGCTGGCCACGACCACCGTCTGCCTCATGATGAACGTGAAGAGACCACTCACCAGGCTGAGCAAGATGATCGCCACGCCGGCCGCCGCAAGTCCCCACAGGAAGTACAGGCGGAAGTAGTGTTCCAGGCCGCTGCCGGCGGCGATCCCGTGCAGCGCGACCATCCGCGGGATGGAGTCGACCGCGTAGCGCACCACGATCGGGACCACGATCGAGAAGGCCGCCGAGGCCAGCGCGGCCAACAGCCCCGGGATCATCAACCTCCGATACTTCCAGAGGTACGGATTGAGGCGTCGGAGTGGACGGGGGCGCGCTTCTACCATGGCCGGGGCGAAACGCACCGACCGCTCCACGGATCCGCTGGTGCGCCCGCGTCTGGGACTCCGCTTGAACCGAACCGCCAACCTGCCGATGTTCCGGCCGCGCGCCCGTCAGGGAATCTCACCCACAGGTTGACGAATCACTAACTGGGACGCGCAAACACGACTACCCCATCGCACACCCACCGACTCATGTCTTTGCGCCTCCTCGGTTGTCTTGTAGTTGCTCTGGTCCTCACGCCTCTTGCGGCAGCCCAGCAGTGGCAACAGTCGCCTCTTTTCGGTTCAGTCGAGCTCCGGAGCGGGTTCACTCCCGATCCCCACTCCGTCGAAATAACCGCTGGAGGATCGACCCGAAACCCCGTCAATGGCGCGGATTGCGTCGGCTTCATCGCGGCCGACCAACCAGACTTCAACGTGGACTATTCGGCTGGAAGCGTCTTCGACCTGACCATCTACGTTCACTCCGGCAGCGATACTGCACTGCTGATTCGCACCCCCGACGGCGAGTGGACTTGCAATCGCGACCACGACGGACTCAACCCGAGCGTCAGGTTTTCGAGCCCATCGTCAGGGACGTATCACGTGTGGGTGGCCACGGTCTCGGGCGGCACAGCACCGGCCACGCTCTTCGTCTCGGAACTCGGGTACAGGTCTCCGAACCAGGCGTCGGCACGAGATCAGTCGCGCCGCGACCAGCCTTCTGGCACGGGACGAGGGTCAACCTCCGACCCTTCTGGTCTATGCGTTGATTGCAACCCGACCTCACACGGTTTCTCTCTGCGTGCCGGCTTCACGCCCGATCCATTACGACTCCCCACGCACGCGGGAGGCCCGGTGCAAAATCCGGTCAGCGGCCCTGACTGCCGAGGCCGCATGGAGGCCGCTCCAAATGTCGTCTTTGACTACGTAGCCGGCCGTGTGCTTCCGCTCGTCGTCTATACCGAAGGAGACACCGACACCACGCTGCTGGTGCGCGACCCCTCCGGAAACTGGCACTGCGACGATGATAGCGGCCGGAGCCTAAATGCACGGTTGGTCTTCGAGGGTCCCGAGAGCGGGGTCTACGCGATCTGGGTAGGCCGGTATGGCAACGAACGCCTTGCCGATGTGGTTCTGCACATCAGCGAGTTCAATCGGCAACGGGACTGATGCACGTGGGACTCACGCCTCCATCACCTCCACTTTCGCGTTCACCCGATCCTTTGGGATTAGCGCAGGCCAGTAGGCGATGACCTCGCTCGGGCGCGGGCGGCCGCCGGCGAAGCCTGTGACGCCGCTCGGCCCGGTGAGGATCAGCGGGGCGATCTCGCGACCGAATTGATCGATGGCCTCGCGATCCTGGCCGCGCACCGAGATCCGAAGCTGTACCTCCTCGAGCTCGGCACCGGGCTCGCGATCGTCCTCGGTGAGGGCGTTGAGCCCGAGGATCTCGGAGCGGTACTCGTCGAACTCAAGGCCGAGCGCGTCGAAACGCTTCTTGAGGATGTTGGCGGCAGCTCGAGCCTTACCAGCAGGGTCGGGCCACGAGTAGACGAGGGTCGAGGTCGCCTTCCAGCCGTCGGAGTAGGCCGCACTGACCTTGTAGAACTCCGTCTTCGGCTCGCCGCGGATGCCCTCAACGTGGACGCGATTCTCACCGGCCGGCGACAGCCGGATCGAGGTGAAGTCGGCAATGCAATCCGGAGTGATGT
>JBJHBB010000097.1:2224-7143 GCA_050485265.1 Rhodothermales bacterium
CGGTCGGCACGGACACCAGGCCGCCGCTGTCGTCGTGTTTAGTGACGACGAAGGATCCGTCGGGCCGTGCCTCGACGATGGGGAAGCCGATGTCGGCCAGGTCCGGCACGGTATCCCAGTCGGTGAAATTGCCTCCGGACGCCTGCGCGCCGCACTCGAGGATGTGCCCGGCTACCGTACCTGCAGCCATCTTATTCCAATCCGCCGGATCCCATCCGAACTCGTGGATCATCGGGGCGAGTGTGAGCCCCGTGTCGGTGGTGCGTCCTGTGACGACGACGTCGGCCCCCATCTTGAGCGCTTCCACGATGGGCTCCGCGCCGAGGTATGCGTTTGCGCTCACCACGCGGTCGCGGACAAGAGACATCGGCTCGCCGGTCTCCATGTGCTTCAGCTCGACGCCGTCAGTAAGCAGATCATCGAGCTGGTCGAGGAGGTCGTCGCCCGTCACCACGGCGACCTTCACAGAGATCCCCCGTTCCCGCGCGTTGGAGAGAATAGCCTCGGCGCAGGCAGTCGGGTTCACCCCGCCGGCGTTTGATATGATTCGAAAGCCTTTCTCGCGGATGTCCGGCAGCAGCTCGGTCACCACCTCTACGAAGTCGCGCGCGTAGCCCGTCTGCGGGTTGCGGAGCTTCTGCTTCTGCATGATGGACATGGTGACCTCGGCCAGGTAGTCCATCACCAGATAGTCGATGTGGCCCCGCCGGGCCTGATCGATGGGGGCTCGCTGCAGGTCACCCCAGAAGCCCTGCCCGCTGGCGATACGAATCGTTTCCTTCATGTATCGAGGGAGAAGTGTATGTGCCGCCTGAAGACGGCCGAATTGGCGATCTCGAAGATACGTGCCGGGCTACGGGGGCCACGCAGCGGAGGAGCGCACGAGTACGCCCTCGCACTGCGTTAGCTTGATCCCCGGGTTCGCGCTCGACCACGCGCGAGCCCCAATCGTTATCCGCCAAGCTGCACTCAACATCTTGCGCAACCTCCCCCGCCTCTCGCTGCTGCTGGCCGTAGCCCTGATCGCGCTCGGCATGGCCGCGTCGGAGCGAGTCGTTATCGACGAGGACAATGAGTTTGCGATCGCGAGAGTGAAGTACGGCGGTGGAGGCGACTGGTACGTCGGGCCTGAGTCCCTCCCGCAGTTGCTCGAGTTCGTCCGTCAGAACACGCTCGTGAACGTCGCCCCTCGCGAGGAGGTCGTCGAGCTGACGGGTTCGCAGTTGCATCAGTACCCATTTCTGTTTCTGACCGGACACGGGCACGTCTACTTCACCGATCGAGAGGCACGAAACCTCAGGCGTTACCTCGAGAACGGCGGATTTCTGCACATCGATGATTGCTACGGCCTGGACCCGCACATCAGACGGGAAATGGCGAAGGTCTTCCCGGATCAGGAGTTCGTGGAGCTTCCCCACAGCCATCCGATCTACCACGTCCAGTACAGCTTCCCCAACGGCCCGCCGAAGGTCCATGAGCACGACGGCAAACCGCCTCAGGGCTTCGGGCTCTTCAACGAGGCCGGGCAGCTGGTCGTGTACTACACCTACGAGTCGGACCTGCACGATGGCTGGGAGCCGCCAAGCGTGCACAACAACCCGCCGGACATTCGTCGGGCAGCCAAGCAGATGGGCACGAACATCCTGCTCTACGCACTGACCAGACCCTTGGAGCCGAGTGCGTACGCAGAGCCGGCGCAGCGCATCACGTCGAGACCGCAGAGCGCGACGGGCTCTTGAGACGGCAGACGAGTCTCAGACGTAGGGGCTCCGCGATCGGGCCCGTGCGATTTTGGCGGCGTCGATGGCGATTACGAGTTCCTCGTTCGTGGGGATGACCCAGACTTCGACGGCAGAGTCGTCGGTCGAAATTCGCGCCTCTGCACCGACAGCAGCGGCGTTCTTGTCGGGATCGACCCTGACTCCCAGGGCTTCCATGTCCGCGCAGATCATTTCGCGAATGCGCGGGCTGTTCTCGCCGATTCCGGCGGTGAATACGATGGCGTCGGCTCCGTTGAGCGCGGCCAGGTACTGACCGAGGTAGCCACGCGCGCGGTAGCAGAAGATCTCGATAGCCTGTCGACAGCGCTCGTCGCCCCGATCGGCCTCGGCCAGGAGATCGCGCATGTCGGCGGCGTAGCCCGAAAGGCCGAGCAGGCCGCTGTATCGGTTCAGGAGCGTGTAGATCTCGGCCAGGCTGGCCTCTTCCTTCTCGACGAGGTCGAAGACGAGCCCCGGGTCGATCGTCCCGCAGCGCGTGCCCATCACGAGCCCCGCGAGAGGCGTCATCCCCATCGAGGTGTCGACGCTGCGGCCATCGCGGATGGCACACATCGAACAACCGTTACCGAGGTGAGCGGTGATTACCCGACTGGATTCGCGCTCGACGCCGCTGATCTTGTACAGGCGGCGGCTGACGTAATAGTGGCTGGTGCCGTGAAACCCGTACCGGCGAATCTTATGACGCCGGTAGAGCCGATTGGGAATGGCGTACAGATAAGCCGTAGGTGCCAGCGTCTGGTGAAAGGCCGTGTCGAAGACCGCCACGTGCGGCACGTCCGGCAGCGCCTCCTCAGCCGCCTCGATTCCCATCAGGTTGGCCGGGTTGTGGAGCGGGGCCAGATCGAAGGCATCGCGGATGGCCTCCTTGACGTGTTCGTCGATCAGGACGGGGTCCGAGAAGGCCTCCCCCCCGTGCACGACCCGGTGACCGACCGCGGCGATGTCGTCGCGCAGGTCGTCATCCTCAGAGAAGATCAGGTTGAGCGCCAAACGGAGCGCCTCGGTGTGGTTTACCGCCGTGGCCGTTTCGCGGTGACGCTCACCGTCGCGCGACCAGGAAATGATGGCCGAGACGGCGCCGATTCGCTCCACGATTCCCCTGATCCGGGTCATGTGGTCCTCGGCATCGATGACGTCGAACTTCAGTGACGAGGAGCCGCAGTTGAGCACGAGAATCAGCATAAGTCCCTAGCGCCTCGGTGGCTGTTGCTCGGTGAGGACATCGGGCAGAGGGACGGCCGGCCGCTGCTGGCCGATCTCGCGGTCAGAGTACGTGCGCCCTCGCTCAGCGGCAACTTCCTGAGGGACGTACAGCGTCAGGTCGTCGTGCGCATCGGCATCGTCGAAGTGGGTCAGGATGTAATTGTTGACAGCGGCGATCTGGGCGTCGGTGAGATTCGGCATCGGCGGCATTGGCGCCGGGTAGTTCGAGGTCACCAGGCCGTATATCATCACCCGAGCCAGATACTCCCTGCCGCCGTCGGCCGTGACGACCGCGCCTTGCCCACGAATCCCCGGATAACGATCCCTTCCCAGCCCGGTGCTCCCGTGGCAGTTCTGGCAGTTGGCCACATAGACCCGCTTCCCAAAGTCCTCCCAGTCGAACTCACTGGGATCCGTAGCGGCGACGTACTCCCGCGGCTCGATGACTTCCTGATGAGCGATCACATACTGCTGCGAGCGTACCCAGGCGAACAATAGCGATCCGATGATCAGACCGGCGGCCAGCGCATAGACGGCAAGATTGGCGAGCAGGTGGCGCATGTCAGGCCAGAGCGAAACGCTCGGTGTGGATATGATCGCGGGGGATGTCGTGCCGGATGAGCGCTTTCTCTACCGCATCGATCATCACAGGCGGTCCACACACGAAGAAGCGCAGCTGGTAACGCTCACGAGGAAGACGACGCTCAAGGAGGTCCTTGGTGACGACCCCTTCCTCGTGGGGCCAGTCCTCGGGCGGATCCTCGAGAACGAACACCGTCTCGAGGTCGACTTTCTCGGCGAGGGCCTTCAGTTCCTCCCGATAGGCGAGGTCGTCCTCTGTGGGCGCGCCGAAGATCAGAGTCACCGGCCGGGGGTCCCGCCGGTCAGCCATTGTGCGGAGGAATCCGATGAACGGCGTGATGCCGATTCCGCCGGCGATGAACACGAAACCGGGCGCCTGGAACCTGTCGATGGAAAAGGCGCCGTGCGGCCCGTCGACGAACACGGTGGCCCCCTTCTCCATCTCGGGGACGGAGCTCGAAAAGTCACCGAGCGCCTTGATGCCGAATGACAGGTTGCCAGGCCGGTCGGCGCTCGATGCAAACGAGAACGGGTGCTCGTCGATCGAATAGGGTGACTCGGAGACCTTGATCCAAGCGAATTGACCCGGCTCGAAAGAGAATCCCTCGTGGCCCACCGGCTCGATCGTGAGAGCGTGCGTGTCCGCCCCGACATCCTCCACTGAAACCACGCGCCAGGGCCTCCGCCGCTGCAAAGCCGGCTTGACGAAACGCAGGTACCCCAACAGGCTCACGAGCAGCACGCTGGAGCAAATCCAGAACGCTTGCTTCCAGGGTGTGTTGATGTACAGACCCGCCATTGAGATGTGCGCCTGCGCGAACACGAGGGCGGCTACACCCAGGACCGCGTGGGCCACGCGCCAGCGCTCGTAGTTCAGGCGCAAGCGCTCCCGCCAAAGGGAGGTCACCACGATGGCGATGAGCGCCACCACGGCGAGCAATCCGAATCGACTCGCGTATGTGCCCGAGAACGGATTGAAGAGCATGATGCGCGAGGGATGCTCTAAGAGCAGCACCACCGGGTGCAGAAGGATCAGTATCACCGCCACCACGGCGATCTTTCGGTGATACTGCAGGATGACGTCCAGGCCGTACGGCGCGGTGATCTGCTTGAATCGGGCAATCAAGACAAACTGAATCCCGATCTGCGTGAGACCCACGAAGCCCAGCGCCACCGATAGCTCGACCCAGAACCCCCTGCCCGTCGGCACCGGTGGCACCAGCATCAGCAGCACGGGCGCGAGGACCGCCACCAGGTAGAGCGACACCCAGAAGAATCCCGAAATGACGCTTCTCATTAAGAGCGGTGGCAATGAGCGGTGAAGAGGGGTCGCTTACGGAGTCTCAGGAATTC
>JBJHBB010000098.1:0-7091 GCA_050485265.1 Rhodothermales bacterium
GGGGCTCGCATCCCGAGATTGTCAAAGGCTCCGGAGTCCTGCAGCACCCAGAGACCGCCAAACGCGAAAACCACGATCCAGAGGACCACGGCAGTGCTTTCGCGCAGCTTGGTCATTACGCCCATAGCGTCCTATCCGGCTGTTGTAAGTCTGATTCGATTGTGGGGATAACGGGCGCCAGGCGCCGTTCCGTGTGGCCGGTCCGCGCAGCGGGCCGAACGGGTGAGGATAGGCCCCCGATCAGGTGAGGACAAGGGAATTTTCCTTGCAACCCGACCGACATAAACAGCGCCGCCGCCCCAATATCGGAGCGGCGGCGCTTCTCCCTTCACCAAAGAAAGAGGCGGCGACCCCTTCCAGGTAGTGGTGCGGCGGTCAGGCCGCGGTGCGGGTCGCCAGAAGCTGTCCGCGGAGCGTCGACAGAACCTTGGACAGAATCTGGGAGATGCGGGCCTCGGTCAGGCCGAGTTCACCGGCAATCTCGCGCAAGGTGTGGTTCTCGAAGTAGTACAGCTGAAGGATCCGCTGCTCGCGAGCCGGGAGGCGCTTCATGAGGCGCTCGACGTAGCCGAATAGCGACTGGCGCTCGAAGGCCTCGAACTCCTCGGCCGGAGCCGGATGGGGGATGGTCTCGATCGGGGAGAGGGTCCGGCCGTTGTCCGAGCCCTGGTCGGCGTGCAAGGAGAGCGTGAAACGGCGCTGAGCGTCGGCCAGCAATCCGTCATAATCGTGCACGCTCAGGCCGAGTGCGTCGGCGACCTGCTGAGCACGCGGCTCACGGCCAAGCTGCTGCTGGAGCTCTTCGGCCATCGCCTGGGCCTCCGCCACCTTGCGGCGACGGTCGCGGCTCAGGAGGTCGACCGTGCGAAGGAAGTCCACGAAGGCGCCGCGGATGCGAGCGTAGGCAAACGAGGCGAAGGCTGTGCCGCGCTCGGGGCTGTACGAGTCGAGGGCCTGCAGCATGCCCAGCATGCCGGCGTTCTCGAGGTCGCCACGCGAGACGAGCGGATGATCCGGAACACCGATGCGGCGAGCCATTGAGCGGACCAGGGGGAGGGCGGCGACGGCCACCGCCTGCCGGTTCTTCGGCGTCGGGTCTGCGCAGTAGCGCTCGGCGGCGGGCTGCAGCTCGTACGACATGGCTGGAGAGGTCAGGGTGAGTGCGGTGGTCAGGCGTCGAGCTCGCGCCGCAGGCGGTCGACCACTTCTGCCGCTGGCTGCGCGATGACGTCCACGATGCTGCAGGCGGTCCAGATCGTCGCCGCGGCCAGTGTCGTCGCCAGGAGGGCGTGGCCGTTCGAGGAGAGTTCCGGCAGGCGATCCAGGAACATCAGGATGCCGGCAAGGAGAATGATCTGAGGTAGCCAGTAACGCATCGGGGAATCGGTGAGTCGGGTTACGGCTGCTTCCCTGACAAAGCAGGTGCCAACACCGAGTCCCGAAGTGAGACGACCAGGGCGCGCCGGCCTGTCTCACTACCTCCCTTAATCCGCGATCGCCTTAAACGCGCTATTCGAGGGGTTCAGGTGCGTTCCAAACGGCGCGAATGAAACCCGCAGGGCTTAAGGATCGATTGAACTCGCCCGAAAGCGAACGTCCCGGACCACGCCCTGATGGGTACGGATCGTAATGGCCGGGGAACTTCCGACCCGGAAATCCCCCTATAGGGTGCCGGTTCAGGTGACGGGGCCGTGCGCCGTCTCTCGTGGCGCCTTCAGGTAGGTGCCGTCGGCCATGCCTTCCTCGATGATGTCGAACGCGCGATGGACGTCACCCTCGTCGTTCCACACGAAGGGCGCCATGCGGAGATAACGCCCGCGCCGACTATCGGTGAAGACGCCCCGGGTCTTAAGCCACGCGCAGAGCCGGTCGGCCTGCGGAACCTCGATGATCACCATGGCACCACGCCGGTCGGCGTGCTGCGGTGAGCGAATGATCAGTCCGGCCCGCTCGGCCCGCTCGAGCGCAATCTCGGTCAATGCCACCGAGTGGAGGCGAACGTCGGGAAGCCCGGCATTGAGGAGAAGCTTCACCCCCTCGACCGCGTGGTACATCGATGCTATGGCGGTCGTCCCGCCCAGGAAGCGCCGACGGACCGTGCCGTGATCCTCGGAATGGACATTGAAGCCGAAGGGATCTCCCTCACCGAACCATCCGGATAATCTGGGCGAGAGATCGAGTCCCGGGCGGACATACAGGTAGGCATTGCCGGTCGACCCGCTGCCTTCCTTGAGAAGGCCGCCGAAGTACACGTCGCATTCGAGCTCGGTAACTCCGATCGGCATCGTGGTGCCGGCATGGTAACCATCGACTGCGAGCAGCGTCCCATGCTGCCGGCAGTGACGGGCGATCTCGCGAATCGTCTCCGACGAGACCAACTCCCCCGTCGTGAAACCGACATGGCTCACGAACACGATCGCGGTACGATCCGAAATCGCCTCGACGATGCGGTCGGCATCGAAGTATCCCTCCCGGGTCGGGGGGACGATGACAGGCTTGATGGCTCTGAGGCCGCCCCACCGCTGAACCGTGTGGAGCACCGATGGGAAGTCGATCTCAGAGCAGACTACCTCATTTCGATCCCCCGCGAACGGTTCGTCGCAGGATAGCAGGCAGGAGACCGTCCAGTGGACGTGCGGCTGGTGGATGCAGCTTCCTTCCGGCGCCCCGAGGAGGGGAGCGATGAACCGATCGCCGAGGTGCTCGGGCAATGCCCACCAGGATGTCGAGCCACGGCCGGACCAGTGGTCGGGTATGGCGTTCCACGCGTCGACTCCGTTGATCCGCCAGTCACTGACGAAGGCATCCATCATGCCCGGCACGGTGCGCGGCATCAGGCCGTGAGTGAACGCTCGAAGCTCGATCGACGGGGTGCCGTCCGGATTCAATGGGACGAAGTACTGTTTTCGGAGATCGAGCACGTCGGCAGCACGAGTTGGGTTGTCAAACTATCTACGTAGCGCGGGACACATCGCGGCAAACCGCAAGTGTGGCCACAAAAAAGGGCCGCCCCAAAATGGGGCGGCCCGTGTGGTGGAGCCGGAGCAGCTCACGCAGAATCGATGTGCACGAACCGGCGGTCACGCTGACCGCGGGTGAATCGTACGACGCCGTCTGACTTGGCGAACAACGTGTCGTCGTTGCCCCGGCCGACGTTGGTTCCGGGGTGGAAGCGCGTGCCGCGCTGCCGCACGAGGATCGAGCCGGCGGAGACGAACTCGCCGCCGAACGCCTTCACCCCGAGCATCTTCGGGTTGGAGTCGCGCCCGTTCTTGGACGAACCGACGCCTTTCTTATGTGCCATGACGATTGAGGGTTCGGGTGTGGAAGGACGGCTACAGGTTCAGGGCCTCGACCGAGACGCGCGTGTAGGGCTGCCGGTGTCCGTTCTTGACTCGGTAGCCCTTGCGGCGCTTCTTCTTGAACACGATGACCTTGTCTGCCTTGACGTGGTCGAGCACCTTGGCGGTGACGGACACGCCGTCGAGGGTCGGCTGGCCGATGCGGATGTCGTCGCCGGAGACCATCAGCACGCGGTCGAAGGTGATCGTGTCACCCACCTCGGCCTTCTGCCGGGGGATGTACAACTTTTCATCCTTGCGGACCTTGTACTGCTTTCCGGAGACTTCTACGATTGCATACATGGAGGGATGCGAGCTTTGGTCCCTCGGCGCGACGGGCCCGCAGTCGCGAGATGGCCTGCCGAGGAGCGCGGTGTGGAGCAAAGACTTCGAAGATAGCTTCGCTCCAGCCGCAATCCCGCGCACGGCGAGTTCACAAGACGCACAGATCTCTTGAATTCGAGCCCGCTCGATGCCGTTCTTGCGCGCGCATCCTCGAACCATTCCCGGCACGTCTGAATGCACATCACCCTTCCCCACGGCCCGACCCTCCGTCCAGGTAAACTGCTTTGCATTGGTCGCAACTATGCCGCTCACGTTCGCGAGATGGGGGATGTCGCCGACCTGCCGACCGAACCGGTGGTCTTTCTCAAGCCGCCCACTGCGCTGATCGGCAACGGCGAGGAAGTGGTGATTCCTTCCATGTCGTCGGACGTACACCATGAGGTCGAGTTGGTAGTCGTGATCGGCACTCCCGGCCGCCAGATCGAGGAGGACAGAGCGATGGATCACGTGGCGGGGTATGCGCTCGGTCTGGACATGACGGCCCGGGATCTGCAATCGAGGGCGAAGGACGCCCGGGCGCCCTGGTCCGTGGCGAAGGGCTTTGACACGTTTGCGCCCCTGGGTGAAATCGTTGGCGCTGAGGCCGTGTCAGATCCGCACGAGTTGGAGATCGAACTGAGCGTCAACGGCTTCGTCCGCCAGCGCGGGTCCACCCGGGATCTCATCTTCCCGATTCCGAAGCTGATCAGCTACCTGTCGCGCATCTTCACTCTCGAGCCCGGCGACCTGATCTACACCGGAACGCCGGAGGGAGTGGGTCCCGTCAAGTCAGGGGACGTCCTCGAAGCGAAAGCCTCCGGCTCAAAAGGAACGCTGCCTCCCCTGACCATTAGCGTCATCGCGGAGAAGTGACGGTACAGAAAGGGTTGTGAACCACGCGTCGCCGAACCCGTTGCAGCGACTCCCAGACGTCATCACCCTCAAAGAACCATGACGCGAATACGCACCCTGCGCACCCTTCCGGTCCTCTTCCTTGGTGGAGCAATCCTGCTTGCCGCCTGTGATTCACCCGAGCAAGATCCGGTCGTGCTCGACGACGACGCCATTGAGCATGACGAGACCGAAGACCACCGGGCTACATATTCGAGTGTTCAGGAGGTCCTGGATGCCCACCCGGATGCGGACGCGGCCGCATTGATGCGAGGCGTTGGCGAGTCACAGGCCGAGGGATATGTCGTCCTTCGGTCACTGAACGGCGAATTGCAAGTATCGGTACAAATGACCGGGCTGCAGCCTGGAATGCGCGGCTTCCACGCTCACGAGGAGGGGTCCTGCGAGCCCGGCGACGACGGTGCCCCCGCCGGAGCCGCAGGGGGCCACTTCGCTCCGTTTGGTCATCCCCACGGTGCACCGGACGATGAGCCGCAGCAGCGGCACGTGGGTGACTTCGGCAACCTGAACGTCGCGTCCGACGGGACGGTCGACACGTCGTTCACCGATCCGGTCGCATCACTCGACGGCGAAGCGAGCATCGTCGGGAAAGCACTCATCATTCACGCGGACGAGGACGACCTGGAGACCCAGCCCACGGGTGACGCGGGAGATCGCGTTGCGTGCGGCATCGTCACGGCTAGATAGCGACATTGGATCGAAATGGAAAGGGGCGAGGATCGATGGATCCTCGCCCCTTTCGCTTGGTCGCCGCCTAGCTGTTAGCGCACGATCACGCTGCGCTGCGTGTCACTTTGCTGTGATCCTTCGAGGCGCACCAGGTACATACCCGCCGCCAGTGGAGCGCCGGCGGTGTTACGGCCGTTCCAGGCCACCTCATGCGATCCCGAAGGACGCTCCGCGTCGAGCACGGTCGCCACGTGACGTCCGAGCAGGTCGTACACGGCAACGCGGATCTGTCCGCTCTCCGGCAGATCGAAGCTGAACACTGCGCCTTCGCGCGTCGGATTCGGATAGGGAGCATGAAGCGCGAAGCCGGTCGGCGTCGAGGATTCCTCGCCCGAGGTGGGGAGGAGCTCACCCGTCGTCTTCAGCAACGCGATGTGTCCGTGGCGAGTCCCCGCCGCCACTTCGGGTGCGTTGTTACCGTCGATGTCGGGAATGGCCACCACGACCTCGCCGGCCTGGCTGATCTGTCCGCTACCGGCCTGGTAGGTCCAGAGCGTTTCGCCGTTCTGACCCGAGAGGAGCCGGATCTGGCTGTTGGCCGTGGCGACGGCGATCTCCGGATAACCATCGAGGGTGATGTCCCCGATGACCGAGACTCCGAAGGCCTGCGCCGGCATGGCCGCGTTCCAGACGAAGTTGCCGTTTAAGCCGTCGTAGACGCCCACGTTGCCGTTGAAGTCACCAATCACCACGTCCTCGACACCCGAGCCCGTGATGTCTCCGACGACATCGAGCGCCCAGACGGTACTCATCCCCAGAATGCTCCAGACCGGATCGCCCGTGTCTCCGTCGTACTTGTAGATGGCTCCGCTACCCGTGACCACGACGTCCTCGCCGTCGCCGTCCGGGCGAGACACGGTGGCCATGAGGAAGGGCGTGTAGGTGGCACTCTGGTTCCAGAGAAGGTCTCCTGAAGCCGAGTACGCGGCCACGTGACCCTGTCCGGCGTCCGAGTTGCGACCGCCCGCGGCTACGCGTGCCTGGCCGTCGCTACCGATGAACTGCTTCACCGCGAAGTTGGGAACGAAGGCGTTCGGCTGCCGAATCCACACCACCTCGCCAGTGGCGCCTGAGATCAGATAGACCCGGCGCTGGTTGTACGGATTCGGGCTATTGGCGCTTGCCGTGCCCGTTCCGGCCACCACATCGGGGATGCCGTCGCCGGTGAAGTCCAGGCGCGCGTCCACGGCGTAGTAGCTGCCGAGGTAGGGATCCGAGACGTCGCCGTGGGCCCAGATCAGCGAGCCGTCCTTGCCAGAGATCGCGTAGACGTGGTCGTTTCCGCCACCGGTGCCCACGATGACGTCATTGTAACCGTCCTCGTTCAGGTCGACGCCGGTAACGAGGCCCGTGTTGAAGAGGCCGTCGACTCCCGACACAGAGCCACAGTTGAAATTGTTGGGGCAAGTGTTGAAGGTCCAGAGCACCTCGCCGGTGCCCCAGCTATTACCCCGAACGCCCATTACCCAGTAGTTGCGCGTCGCAATCGCGAGGTCAGCGGTGCCGTCGCCCGTGACGTCGCCCATCGAGCGGATGGCGTGCACCTTGCGGTCCTGGAACGAGGTCACCGGGTTGTCCGGCACCATCATGGTCCAGAGCGGGTCGCCGCCCTCCATCTCGGGATCGATACCCGTTCCAGACAGGTCGACCGTGATGGTCGCGGTCTGCGGATCGTTCGTGGTGATGGCGGCTTCGCCCTCGGCATCACCAACGACGACTGGGCGGAAGCCCGTGAGCACGTAGAAGGTGTCGGCCGGGCTGATGTCGACCGGAAGCTCCAACTCC
>JBJHBB010000099.1:0-7078 GCA_050485265.1 Rhodothermales bacterium
GAGTCGGCAAACCCTGAAACGGAGCTTCCGGTGATGGCCATCGCTGACACGACCGGCTCCGCTCGCGCGGTCTTCGCCGGCGGATGCTTCTGGTGTATGGAGCCTCCGTTCGACGCGCTCGATGGCGTGCTGGCGACGACCTCCGGATTCACGGGCGGTGAGGAGGAGAATCCCACGTACACGGAGGTGACCTCGGGACGTACCGGCCACGTTGAGGCGGTAGAGGTGCGATACGATCCCGAGCGCATTTCGTACGACGAGCTACTGCGCGTCTTCTGGGTCAACGTCGACCCGTTCGATGATGGTGGCCAGTTTTGCGATCGTGGCGCGCACTACCGCGCCGCCATCTTCACCAGTGATGCGGCCGAGGTGTTGGCTGCGGAGGAGTCGCGCGCGCAGGTCGAACGCAGGTTCGGCCGAGCACCAGTCACTGAAATCCTTCCAGCCGGTGCGTTCCACGAGGCACCCGAGGAGCACCAGGGGTTCTACCTCAAGAATCCTGAGCATTACAGCCGCTATCGCATTTCCTGCGGACGAGACGCCAGGCTAGAGGAACTGTGGGGAGACGGGTAGGGCGACCTTCGCTGAGCTGCCAGAGTTCGCTCACGCGTAGTCTTCCGCCGGCTTACCCGCGTTAACCATCCACGGCGTGCCGAAGCGGTCCACCACCATGCCGAAGCGCTCCACCCAGAACGTGGGCTCTAAGGGCATGATGACTTTGCCGCCGTTGGCGAAGGCCTCGAAGATGCGCACGCCCTCTTCGACGGACCCCACCTGCAGACTGACGTAGATCCCGCGTGGCCGCTCGTACCGGCCGCCGAATGCATCCGAGCCCATCAGCACGATGTCGCCGGCCTGGAGATAGACGTTCATTACGCCGTCGGCCATTTCAGCTGGCATCTGCTCGTCGGCCGGCGCGTCGCCAAAGGTCACGTACTGCGGTTCGCCGCCGAGCAACTGGCCGTAGAAATCGAAGGCCTCGCGGCAGTTACCGTCGAAGTTGAGATAGGGGATGACGTTCATGGTGTTCGAGCTCACAGGCTTTGGCCCAGAAGGCGGTTGAGAAGGATCGCGCGGAATGCGTTGCGCTCAACCCTGGTCGTACCTCACCCCGACAATTCGACAGGCCCGGGCCAACTTTTGTCCACGGGCAAAGTGCTCGGGCGACCATATCCTCGTTGCTCACCAACACAAAAGCCCCGACTCGTGGAGCCGGGGCCGAGGGGTGTGGAGCTAAGCGGATTCGAACCGCTGACCTCTGCAGTGCGATTGCAGCGCTCTACCAACTGAGCTATAGCCCCGTGAGGCCAAAATATACGAAGCCGGGGTGGGGTCGAGCCCCGGCGGACGGTTCCGCGCGAGTCTCGCAATCAATTCACCGCAGCGGGCGGTTTGCGGGTGGTTAGCGGCCAAACAATGGCGCATAGGGCGCGTAGTTTGATGATCAGTCCTTGAGAAGCCAAGCCCCTCTGCCATGACGCCCCGCGATCCCTTCGGCGCCCGCGACACTTTCGAGACCGGCTCCGGGCCGGCCTATCTGTACCGCCTCTCAGCGGTCGAGGATCTCGGTGACATTCACCGGTTGCCGCTTTCGATCAAAGTGCTGCTCGAGGGCGCACTGCGCGGCATCAACGGAACGACGATCCACGAGAAGGACGTCGAGAACCTGGCTGCGTACGACCCCGCCGCGCCGGCGCAGCTCGAGATCCCTTATAACCCGGGTCGCGTCCTGTTGCAGGACTTCACTGGCGTGCCCGCGGTGGTCGACCTCGCCGCGCTGCGCAGTGCGATGGCGCGCCAGGGCGGCGATCCAAACGAGATCAACCCTCGCGTGCCGGTCGACCTGGTGATCGACCACTCGGTTCAGGTGGACTCCTTCGCGCTGCCGCAGGCTTTTCAGATCAACGCGGAGATCGAGTTCGAGCGCAATCGCGAGCGCTACGAGTTCCTTCGCTGGGGTGCAGAGGCTTTCCGCAACTTCTCAGTCGTTCCTCCGGCTCGCGGCATCTGCCACCAGGTCAACCTCGAGTATCTGGCCAGTGTGGTGATGACCGGCGAAACCGATGAGGGCTTGCCTGTCGCGTTCCCGGACACGCTCGTTGGGACCGACAGCCACACGACCATGATCAACGGTCTCGGCGTGCTTGGCTGGGGCGTCGGCGGGATCGAGGCCGAGGCAGCCATGCTCGGTCAGCCCATCTTCATGCTGATGCCCGAGGTGGTGGGCTTCAAGCTCACCGGCGAGCTCAGCGAAGGCGTCACCGCTACGGACCTCACGCTGACCGTCACCCAGATGCTCCGGAAGAAGGGTGTGGTGGGCAAGTTCGTCGAGTTCTTTGGTCGCGGGCTCTCGAGCATGAGTCTGCCCGACCGCGCCACGATCGCGAACATGGCACCCGAGTACGGCGCAACGATGGGTTTCTTCCCCATCGACCAGGAGACGCTCGACTACCTGCGTCGCACAAATCGCCCGCAGGAGGTCGTCCAGCGCGTCGAGCGATACGCCAAGGAGCAGGGCCTCTTCCGCACGGACGAGACCACCGATCCGAGCTTCGTAGACACGCTCGAGCTGGACCTGTCGACCGTCGAGCCCAGCCTTTCAGGACCCAAGCGTCCGCAGGATCGGCTGACGCTCGCACAGGTCGGCGCAGAGTTCAAGGAGGCGCTCACACGTCCGCCGTCGCCGCAGGGCTTCGGACTCTCGGACGACGACGTCGCCCGAACGGCCACGTTCTCCGGGGATGAGCAGATCACCATGCGCCACGGCGACGTCGTGATCGCCGCCATCACCTCGTGCACGAACACGTCCAATCCGAGCGTGATGCTCGGGGCGGGCCTGCTGGCCAAGAAGGCTGTCGAGCGCGGGCTGACGGTGAAGCCATTCGTCAAGACGAGCCTCGCCCCCGGGTCTCGCGTGGTCACCGAGTATTTGAACGCTGCCGGGCTCATGCCGTACCTCGAGCGGCTGGGCTTTGGGCTGGTCGGATACGGCTGCACGACCTGCATCGGCAACTCCGGCCCGCTGCCAGAGCCCGTCTCGGACGCTGTCGGTGAGGGTGACCTGGTGGTGGCCGGTGTGCTCTCGGGTAACCGCAACTTCGAGGGTCGCATCCACCCACTGGTGAAGGCCAACTATCTTGCGAGTCCGCCCCTGGTCGTGGCGTACGCGCTGGCCGGCACGGTCGACATCGACCTCCAGAAGGACCCCATCGGCGAGGATGCCGACGGCAACGACGTCTTCTTGAAGGACATCTGGCCGAGCCAGGAGGAAATCCTGGACTCGATCAATCGCTTCGTCACCCCCGAGCAGTTCGCCGAGATGTACGAGGGCATCGAAGAGTCGAACCCGGACTGGAACGAGATGCCGATCTCGGGCGGGGACATTTTCGACTGGTCGGATGAGAGCACGTACATCCAGCACCCGCCCTTCTTCCAGGACGTCACCGCGGACGTCCCGGCCATCGAGTCCATCGAGGCCGCGCGCGTGCTGATCAAGGTGGGTGATTCGGTCACCACGGACCACATCTCCCCCGCAGGTGCCATCCCCAAGAACGAGCCCGCAGGTCGCTACCTCCAGGAGCGCGGCGTGGAGCCCCGCGAGTTCAACTCTTTCGGCAGCCGGCGTGGCAACCACGAGGTGATGATGCGGGGGACGTTCGGCAACATTCGCCTCCGCAATCAGATGGCTCCGGGCACGGAAGGCGGCTGGACGACTTACCTCCCGACCGGTGAGCAGACCTACGTCTACGACGCCGCGATGCGCTACCAGGACGACGGCACGCCGCTGATCGTCGTGGCCGGGCACGACTACGGGATGGGCTCGAGTCGCGACTGGGCCGCGAAGGGCACGATCCTGCTCGGCGTCCGCGCGGTTATCGCGCAGAGCTTCGAGCGCATTCATCGATCGAACCTGGTGGGAATGGGCGTGTTGCCGCTCTTTTTCAAGGCGGGAGAGAGTCTGGACACACACGGTCTCGACGGCACCGAGGCGTTCTCGATCCCGATCGGCGACGACCTCCAGCCCGGCCAGGACATCACCGTTACCGCTACGAAGGACGACGGCTCTGTGGTGCGCTTCGCGGTCGAGTGCGCGCTTTCGACTCCCGTCGAGGTCGAGTACTATCGCCACGGCGGCATCTTGCACTATGTGCTGCGCGACTTCCTGAACACCGCAATGGCGGCGGCCTGACCCCCTATCGGGTGTAATAACATGCCCCTGGCGCGTGGTCGTGTCAGGGGCATCGTCTATATTCCCGGCAGTGGCACCGGCGTGGGTGTGGAGGTCGTGATGAGGGTGCGCCGGGTCGATGTCGTTTTCACCAACATCCGCCCGAAGCGATGAGATGGATTCTTGCCTTCCTGGTATTGGGCCTTCTAGCCGCCTGTGACAGCAACGAGCCCGGAGGTGGCGGTCAGGCCGCCGGCACGTTCACGGCGCAGATTTCCGGCGACCTCGCAAAGAGCTTTTCGGGCGTGGCCTCGTTCGGCTCGGTGACCGGCGAGTCGGAGATTTTCACGCTCGCGCTGTCTACGACCGTGGGTGACATGGTGAGTGTAGCACGCCTGGGGGCCGGTCGGCCGGGCACGGGCACGATCACCATCCTGGACGTTGGGGCGGGAGTGAGCAGCCAGGCGTATTGGGGAACTGTGGTCCTGCTGCAAGAGGACGTCGTCTTCCAGAGCACGTCGGGCACCATGCAGATCTCAACCTCCTCGGCACAGCAACTGAGTGGCTCACTCTCCTTCGACGCCGTAACGAACGACGGCCGCGAGGTAGTCGTCTCGGCATCCTTCAACGCGGTTTGCGGGATAGTAGCCTCGGGTAGCTGCGACTGACGAAGGACCGCCCGCGATCCTGGAGGCAAACCAAGCGTACGTATGGGTGTCGAACAAAATCTCCCGGATCATGCGACCCATCGTGCTGATAGCATGCGTGCTCGTCCTCTCAGCATGTGACGCCGCCGACGCACTTGACGACCTCTCGAGCGGATCGTTTCAGGCGCAGGTGAGTGGTGCAGTGACTACGACCATGCAGGGCGAGGCGTCCTTTTCCGTAGCGGACGGTTCCGACGGATTCGTGGTGGTGATGGTCCCCGGGATTGTCGACATGCTGTCGCTGGAAAGGGCCGAGCAGGGACGTCCGAGCACCGGCTCTTACGTGATCGGCGATTCGTTCGCCGGCACTGCGCCGGGTGAGTTTCTGGGAACGCTCATTCTCGTTGCCGATGACGGGGTGTTCCAAAGCACCGCCGGCTCGCTTCAGATCACGGCCTCCTCCTCGTCCGAGGTGCGGGGGAGTTTCTCCTTCGGCGCCCGCGACGATAAGGGGCGCGACGTCACCGTGTCCGGCGCATTTGCGGCAACGTGCGCAGCGGACCCTGGAGAAGGTTGCAACTAGTAGGTCACTTCGCCAGCTACAAGTAGGAAGGGGCCGCCCTCGCGCGAGGACGACCCCTACTGCATCTATTGAGAAGCCTAGTTGCCGCCAGGTGGCGACCGATCGGGGATGTTGCCGTCGGCGTCCGAGATGATGATCTCTACGCGGCGATTCTGCTGTCGGCCTTCTGAGGTTGCATTCGAGGCGACGGGGTAGTCAGGACCGAGGCCGACTGTTCGAATGCGTGTTCCGGGGATGCCACGCTCGACCAGCGCCGTGCGCACCGCGGCGGCGCGGTCACGCGACAGCCTCATGTTGAGGTCGCGCCCCCCCGTAGAGTCCGTGTGACCCTCGATCAGCACGGCACGCTCAGGGTACTCCTGCAGAAACGCCGCCAACTCGTTGAGTGTCCGTTCATTGCCCGCACGTAACTGCGCGCGACCCACGTCGAACAACACGTCCGACAGGGTCAGCACCAGGCCGCGATTCGTGAGCTCGGCCTCGAGCTCGGCCACTCGTGCGTCGAGCTCCTGGGCGCGCTGCATCGCCGCTTCGGCGGCGGCACGAGCCGCTTCCGCGCGCTGCCGTTCTGCTCGAGCGCGCGCCTCTGCGGCCTCGGCCTCGGCGGTGCGGGCCTGGAGCTGCAATTCGCGACGCTCATCCTCGGCAGATCTGATCGCCGCCTGGGCAGCGTTCATGCGCGCCCGCTGACGCGCGATCTGCGCTCGCTGCTGGGCGACGTAGGCGTAGTGATCCACCAACTCGCGGCGCTCCCTCTGCTGCCAGGCGCTCTGGGCGCGGTTGAGTGCCTCACGGGCCTCCTCTACAGCTACGGGAGCGTGCTGACGGACCTCCTGGTCGTCGGCAATGCGCTGATAGGCCGTCTGCGCTTCGGTGACCAACTGATTGGCGGCGGGGGGGCCACCACACGCGGTCAGGAAAATGGCAAGTCCTAGCGCCAGGGTGCCGGCCGCGTAGGAATGGGTTCGGTGTGTCATCAGAATGATGGGCTGTCGAGATGGGAATTCGGAGGTTAGCTGTCGCCTGCGGCGCGGCGGCTCCGCTGAATCTCCTGTCGCAGGGCGTCGATGCTGGCGCGGAGAGCTTCCACGGCCTCCTGCTGGCGATTGGCCCGCGTGGTCATCTCGGCGAGGCGGGCGTCCACCTCGGCCTGCTCGGCCAGGATGCGGGCGCGGAGGTTGTCTCCGCGATCTGCGGCCTGTTGCGATTGTTCGAGTTTCTGACGGGCGCGACGAAACTCGACCGGGGCGCCGTCTGCGGCGCCGGCCTCTTCAGCCGTGGCGACGGCAGACCGCGCAGCCGATACCTCGGCAGTTGCAGGGGGATACGTCGTGCGACATCCGGAGAAGACCACGAGCAGAGCCATCGTGGTGACGACGAGCACGTAGGGCCGCACGCGGGTGCGGCGGTACGGTGTCGAAAGCATGGCGAAGTCGGTTGACCGAGGCCCAAAAAACCCAGAGGCCGCGGACGGGTGAGAGGTGCGATTGGCGCCGCTTCAACGCCAACGGCTCTCTTAGGGTCCACATGCGTGCCACAGAGCTGCTTTCACACGTCGGCGCGTGGATGGCACCCAGACTCTGTACCGATCTAGGTTGTGCTCACGACACTAGCGTCCATCCGCTCCTCGGGCTCGGGGAGCCCCGGCAGACGGTAGAGGCCACGCTGGTTGATGTGACC
>JBJHBB010000100.1:0-3730 GCA_050485265.1 Rhodothermales bacterium
AAGCTGGTCTCGACGGACACGGCGATCATCATGGCTCGACAGCGTCTTCGGAAGGCCGCTGAAGCCTTGCGTGCGGAAGGTGAGGAACCGCCGGGCGTTCAGCCTGACCACCACCGGGTGCGCTCCGCCGCGGTGGTACTGCCTAAGGAGCAGTCGTTCCTTGAGGGCGCTGGTGACGCGCTGCGCGTCCAGCCGGGCGTGCCGCAGGCGTCGGTCTGATGGGAGGTCCGCGAAAGCCCATTCTCCAACAGACTTGCGCGGTGGCGTCCACCGCCGCCGAGAGTCGCTACCGGATTGACCTCAACGATTTCCCGGCGCGCGACTCTCGCGTCATCGCGCTCGATTCCGCAGCGACCGCGCTCGTAAGTAGCCTCGCCGCGCGGCCGTGGGAGGGGGGGAGGTTTTACTTCTACGCCGGCGACGTTTCCGTCGCGGAGGGCATGGACCAGGCGGAACTTTCGACGCTCGAGGGGCAAACCGTCCCGTTGCGCGAGCAGGTCAGAGGGTCCGACTCCGTGGTCATGATCGGAACCGGGGACGCCTCGGCGGAGGCAGCCGCGTTCATCGGCGACGTGTGCGCCGACGAGGGCGTGATGTCAGCGGCCCTAGTCGTGGGGGACCACGAGGCAGCCTCCGCCCCACTCCGAGCGCTGCGCCCCAACGCGATGGTGCTTGTCCACGTGTCGGACGAACGTGATCTGGCTGACGTGCTGACCGCACTGCGCGTCTGATCGCGCACCATCGTCCGCCTGCCAGCGTGAGGAGGTCCCCATGCCTGAGACGATGACCCTGCCCCGCCTGCGTGAGATGAAGCGCGAAGGCACCAAGAGCGTCTGCGTTGTCGCGTGGGACTACCAGATGGCAGCCGTCGCCGACCAGGTGGGCATCGACATCGTTTCGGTGGGCGACTCGGTCGGGGTCAACCTATGGGGGCACGATAACCCCTTGCAGGTGACGATGGCTGAGATGCTGGTCGTCGGACGAGCGGTCCGACGCGGAGTGCACCGCGCCCTGGTGAGCATCGACTTCCCGTTCGGCCCGCTGCAGCAGGGGGCGGACGAGGCTGTCCGCGCCGCGATCCGTCTGGTTAAGGAGGCCGGTGCAGACATTGTCAAACTCGATGGCGCGGCCGACTACCCGGAGGCCGTGGAGGCGGTGACGCGGGCCGGGATACCGGTTTGGGCCCAGTTCGGGATTACCCCCCAGACGGCCCTCGCGTTCGGCATTGAGTACGGGGCGATGTCAGGCACAGAGGCCGAGGTCCCGGATGCGATGGCCGAGCAGTTGGTGGCGCAGGCGCGACGGTTGGAGGCGGCGGGTGCGGCGCTTCTCAACTTCACCAACTCGGGGCCGGTGGTGGGACCCGCGGTCGTCGATGCCGTGGAGGTGCCGGTGCTCGGCGGGTTCGGCGGCGGCCCGTGGCTGGACGGTCGTATCCGGATGGCGCACGCCGCCATCGGCTACGCCGCTTCGATGCTGGAAGACCCTAAGGACACTTACGCGAACGTCGCGCGCACCAGTTTCGACGCGTTGGCTACGTACGCGGAGGATGTGCGGGCAGGCCGGGATGTGCGACGGGGAACCCCGCGCGGGCGTGTCTGAGCGACGGTGGATTTAACCGAGGAGAGCGAACGATGCCCTACGCCGAGATCGACGGCATCAGGACGTACTACGAGCTGCACGGATCCGGTCCGCCGTTGCTGATGTTCTCGCCGGGTGGTTTCAACGCCGTCGTTGAGAACTGGTCGCGGCTGGGGGTCTACCGACAGCTCCGGCTGGTAGAGCAACTCTCCGAGCACTTCACCTGCATTACCTTCGATCGACGTGAGGCGGGACGATCCGGCGGTCGGGTCGAACGTCTCGATTGGTCTCACTACGTCACGCAGGGGCTTGGTCTGCTTGACCACCTCGGTCACGATCGCGCGCACCTCCTGGGAGGCTGCGTTGGATGTTCCATCTCAACCGCGATCGCGATCGCCTGCCCCGAGCGGGTGTCGAGTCTCGTGCTCTACTCCCCGGCGGGGGGCGCCCACTACCGGATGGGTCAGCACGACCGTTTCAGCCAGCACCTCGCTTTCGTGATCGAACACGGACTCGAGGGGGTTCTCGCCCGCGCCCGCGAGCGCCGGGAACCCTTCAATAGGGACCCTGCCGCGGGGCCCTGGGCTGCGGTCTTGGCCAGCGACGACGAGTTCGCCGACGGTTTCGTCACGCTTGATGCCGCCCGATACCAGGCGATGGTAGCCGGAGCTGCGCGCGCGCTGTTCGATCGCGACACGGTCCCCGGAGCGGAGCCGGAGGACCTGATGGTCCTCGACGTGCCGACCTTGATCGTGCCGGGGGAAGACCGCTCCCACTCGCCATCGGCCGCACATTATCTCGCGGAGACCCTTGCGACGTCGACGCTGTGGGATGTCCCGGTGGCCGAGCAGCGAGCCGACACCGCGCCGCCGCGGATCCTGCGCTTCCTTGGGGAAATCGGCCCCTAGTCGCCGCCGGTCCGGCTCCGATTCCCTCTTGCATGCCTTGGGCCACAGACCCGATCGAATGAGTGAGTGCTGTTGATGTGTGAGGATTCTACCGATGTCGTTGCAGGCCCCCCGGTCGCCGGAGAGCCCCAGGGCGGAGAGCGAATCGTCTCGCTACACGCCGGCTACGAGCATAGGGGGGTGTTTACGGACGCATTCCTAGCCCGGCCGGTGGCCGGCGACTCAGCGCCGGGAGTAGTGGTGTTGTCCGGGATGAAAGGACTAACTTGGACGCAACGACAAATCGCACGCCGCTTTGCGCGAGCAGGGTTCGTGGCCCTGGTACCTGATTACTTGGGCGGCCTGACGCCGTCGACCCCTGCAGAGGGTCTGCTGATTAAGAACTCACTTGACTTCAACCGCGCGGTGGAAGCAATCGAGGGTGCGAGCGCCTTCTTGCGCCGTCTTCCCTGGGTCGGGACCAACGGTGTCGGCCTCATGGGGTTCTGCCTCGGAGGGGGCTTAGCGCTCTTGACGCTCGCCCGCTCGGAGTTGTTTAGCGCCGGCGTCGTCTACCACCAGAGCCTCTTCCCCGACGAGCGTGAACTTGAGGGGATCAACTGTAGGGTCCAGGGCCACTACGGAACCGAGGATAAGCACACCCCGCGCGAGGAGGTGGAGGCTTTCACCTCAGCCATGGATCGCTTAGGTAACGACTACGAGTTGTACTGGTATGAAGGGATGGGGCACAGCTTCGCTCAAATTGCTCCAGAGGCTGAGGTGCCGGCTCACCAGCATCAAGCTGCGAACGAGTCTTACCAGCGCATCTTCCAGTTCTTCAAGCGTGAATTGGCCCACACTGACACCGCGTAACCACCTAGGATTGAACATCCCGCGCAGGGATTCGCGAAGGCGACGCACGGGGCCACCCGTGAAATGGGTAGCCGGGGGAACTCACGACCATCCGCGCGGGCAAGGGACTGTTCGGGGGCCGCCTTCGTGGGCTTGGCGATCAGCAGTGCTCAGGGTTGAGAAACAGCGCGTCGAGATCCGGGAAAGTACGGATGATCCCCTGCCTGCCCGCATGCGTGACGAGTCGCTCTAGCGTCGCCCGGTTCGGCTCAATGCCGTAGGGGAGCGGATCTTCGCCCGTCACCTGGGCGATGCAGCGGTAGAGCGCGTCGGTCGGGTCATCCGGCTCCGGCCCGGAACGGAGCGAGGCGACGTACCGGTCCTTGGCCGCACGGAACGCTCGGTAGAGG
>JBJHBB010000100.1:3740-7076 GCA_050485265.1 Rhodothermales bacterium
GCGATAGACGGATCCGACCGCAGAATGTCATCGCGGACGACGATGCAGTGGTTGATCGGGTACAGGTTGCGCTCGGTCAGCGACCGCAGCCCGGCGGCGATCGGGTCCGCGAAAATCGGTTCGACGTCTTCGTGGTTGATACGTGCGCCGATGGCCGCGTCGAGCTCGCCGTTTGCGAGCGCCTGCCCGAGGTCGAGTCCGGGCTCAGGTAGGACGTTCGCAGGCGCCTCGAAGCCTTCCACGTGCTCGTCGCCAGAAGGGACCCAGATGACGTTGCGGGGATCCACGCCATGCTCCTCGTCGAGGATGGCGCGTGCCCACACCCCGGTCGTCACCGTGTATCCGCGGCTGATGCCCACCCGGGCACCGATCAGGTCGGTGGGCACCGTGCCGCTCCCGCGGCGACGGAAGATGGCGCCGTGATGCAGTCCCCGCACAAGGAAGATCGGCAGCGCGGTGAACGCCGCGCCGTGGTCCTTGGCGCACAGGTAGGTGGTGAGCGCCATCTCGCTGATGTCGAACTCCAGGTTGCGGACCATGCGACGGAAGCCGCGGACCAGCTCGGGTTCGTCGACGACCTCGAGCTCGATGCCTTCCGCGGATATCGAACCGTCGAGAACGGCCCGATTGTTGCCCTGGGGGCGCGAGACGATGGTCATCCTGCGGTTCGGCACGACATCCTCCGAGAGCAACCAGCGGGCTTCCGTTCATAACGGGGTGATGATAGCTTAAATGACAGACCATTCTACCTTTTATGGGTTGACGGGCCGCGAGAGTGAGGGAGCAGCATGGAGAACGAGGTGATGGCGGCGGTCCGCACCGCCCCCAAGACGATGGAGCTGCAGTCGTTCGAGCGGCCACACATCGGCGAGGATGCGGCGTTGCTGAAGGTCGAGGTGGCAGGCATCTGCGGAACCGACGTCAAGATGTACGCGGCGCCGCCGTTCCCGGACCCAGTGATCATGGGCCATGAGAACGTCGGGGTGCTGGCCGAGGCGGGGGAGAAGTTCCTCGAGCGGCACGGGCTCCAGCTCGGTGACCGGGTCTTCGTCGAACACTACGTCGCTTGCTACCGATGTGCGTGGTGCCACGCTGGTCACTACCAGCACTGTGAGGCCACCGACTGGCGCACCAACCCCCATGCCCGGAGGTACGGCTACACCCCCACCGACCGTCCGGGGACGTTGTGGGGTGGCTTCGCGCAGTACATGTACCTGCCCTGGAACGCGGTGCTCCACCGTGTGCCCAACGGGGTTGGCGCTGAGCTGGCCGGCCTCGTGACCCCCCTGTCGAACGGCATCGAGTGGGCGATCTTCGAGGCCGGTGTCGGCTACGACTCGACGGTGCTCATCCAGGGTCCGGGTCAGCAAGGCCTCTCCCAGACGGTGGCGAGCAAGCAGGCCGGCGCCTCCCAAATCATTGTCACGGGCACCTCGAACGACGCGGCGCGGCTGGAGCTAGCGCATCGGCTCGGTGCCGACCACACCATCGATGTCCAGCAGGAGGATCCAAGAGAGCGCGTCGCGGAGCTGACCGGCGGGCAGGGCGTGGACATCGTGCTCGACTGCACCGCGGGGGCGGGCACGGCGCCGGTATTGCTGGGGGTGGACGTCCTCAAGCGCCGCAAGGGTGTTCTCCTCGTGCAAGGGGAGTTGGCAGCGTTCCCGGATTTCCCGCTGAAGAAGCTGACCGAGAAGGCCATCACACTCAAGAGCGCTCGCGGGCACAGGTATCAGTCGTGTGAACTCGCCCTCAAACAGCTGGCGTCGGGGCGCTTCCCGCTGCACCTGTTGGGTACCCACCATTTCTCGCTGGAGCAGGTCGATTACGCGATTCGCGTCATGGGGGGAGAAACCGATGAGGACGTAATCCACATTTCGGTCCTGCCGTGGGGACTTCCGGACGAGACCGACACGCCCGCCATTTCTGAGGAGAGCTGACAAGTGCCGATCGTGATCCGCAACATCCCGCGAGCGTCGCATGACGCCGTCGTCCGACTGGGAAGCTTCGGGGTCGCCACCGTGCACGAAGCCCAGGGCCGCACGGGTTTGTTCGACGCCCGGATCGGACCAATCTTCCGCGGCGCCCGTGTCGCCGGGACGGCGGTGACCGTCAGCGTCCCGCCGGCCGACAACTGGATGCTCCACGTGGCGGTTGAACAGTGCCAAGAGGGGGACGTCTTGGTGGTGGCGCCGACCACCCCCTCGCAGGCCGGGTACTTCGGGGAACTCCTTGCCACAGCGCTCGCCCACCGAGGAGTCCGAGGGCTGGTCATCGACGCAGGATGCCGCGACGTGGGCGAACTCGAGGAGATGGGGTTCCCTGTGTGGGCGGCGTGCATTTCGGCCTTCGGGACCGTCAAGGAGACGCTCGGTGACGTCAATCTGCCGGTGGTCTGTGCTGGCCAACTCATCTCACCCGGGGACGTCATCGTAGCCGACGACGATGGCGTGGTCGTCGTCGAGCGCCGCCGCGCAAACGAGGTCGCGGATGCCTCCGCAGCCCGCGAGGAGAGGGAAGCCCGGTCCCGGGCCCGCTACCGCGCAGGCGAACTCAGCCTCGATGTGGGGTCCATGCGTGAGCGGCTGCAGCAGAAGGGCCTGCGCTACTACGACGATGTTGAGCAGCTGGAGGAGCGCGAGTGATTATCGACTGCCACGGCCATTACACCACCGCGCCGCCCCAGCTTCAGTCGTTCCGTGACGCGCAGTTGCGCGCGCTCGACGACCCCTCGGCCGGCGTCGCGGAGCTTGCGGCCATCGGCGATGACGAGATCCGTGAGAGTGTCGCGCGCAACCAGCTGCGCGTGCTGTCGGAGCGCGGTGGCGATGTGATGATTTTCTCCCCCAAGGCGTCCGGGATGGAGCATCACGTCACCGACGAGTCGACCGCCGTCGGGTGGGCTGGCGCTTCCAACGATCTCATCCACCGCGTGACGGAGCTGTTCCCGGGAATCTTCGCCGGTGTGTGTCAGCTGCCTCAGACCCCGGGCGGGAGTCTCGGCCTCGCGATCGCCGAGCTTCGCCGTTGCGTCGAAGAGCTGGGGTTTGTCGGCCTCAACCTCAACCCGGATCCCTCCGGGGGCTACTGGACGTCGCCGCCCGTGACAGATCGATTCTGGTATCCCCTCTACGAGGCCATGGTCGAGCTCGACGTTCCTGCCATGATCCACGTCTCCTCCTCGTGTAACCCGAACTTCCATGCCCTGGGTGCTCACTACCTGAACGCTGACACGTCGGTGTTCATGCAGCTGCTGCAAGGTGATCTGTTCTCGGACTTCCCGGATCTGCGATTCGTGATTCCCCACGGAGGGGGCGCTGTGCCCTACCACTGGGG
>JBJHBB010000101.1:0-7065 GCA_050485265.1 Rhodothermales bacterium
ACACGAAGCAGACGGGCTTGAGGATCTCTTCTTCGTTCGGGTCATCGCCGTTCGGATTCTTGATGGACCAAGGCGACTGCACGCGGAACGCGGCGTGGAAGTAGGTCTCGGGTGACTTAAGGTTTCGAAGCATCAAGATGGACGACCACTGCGGCACGGTCACGCCGGTCGTGAGCTTGCCGCACGAGACCGTGATGGTCTTGGTGTCGAAGCCGTTCCCGATCGCCCGGCGCACTGGCGGTAGTGCGTCGAGCCCGATGCCCGCGGACGCACCGGCGGCGACGACCACGTTGTAGTCGTGCCAGAAGGTGTTGTGCTTCTCGGCCAGCAGGTTCGCCATGGCGTGACAGGACGCGACGTTGGGCATGAACCAGAAGGAGTGCTGGAGGTAGGGCAGAAGCCGTACATCCGAGTACGGAAACGGTGGCCTCGTCCCAGTCTTCAAGTGTTCGACGGCCTGCGGCATGTAACCGCCGCGGATGATGTCGAGCCATTTCTGGACATCATTCTTGTGCTTGAACTCCGCCTTTTCTCCCGTCCCCGAGGCCTCGAAGAAGGCGTTCAGGTCGAACTCGTCGAACTCTCCGGCGCTCGCAATCGCCAGCAGCTCGTCCGGCATCTGGTACGTGAGGAGGCGCAGCTGAGGCAGCGCACCGTATGGGTTCGGCTCGGCGGGACGCTGCGCCGCGAACTCCTCCTTGGCGCGCTGCTCGTCTGTGTACGTCCAGTTGAAGATCTGCTCCTCGATGAACTCACCCGTGGCGAGCGCCCGGAATGGCGTGCCGGAGAGGTAGAGATAGGCCCGCGTGGTGATGGGTAGGAACTCGGTCTCCGCCTCGCCAAGCTCTTCGAAGTCCTCGATGAAGTCCTCAATGGTGGCGTCCTTGGTTCTCCGGCCGGAAAGCGTGGTGCCGAACTCAGCCTTGGTCTCAGCGCCTACGTCCTCCTCGCCCTCAAACAGCTCCTGAGCCGATTCGCGCCACGCGCCGAAGTGGTATTCGTCGAGCACCACGAGATCCCAGTTCATCGTGTGTAGCCACTCGTTCTTGGCCTTGATGTTGCCGGCCGTGTCCTTCCCGAGCAGGTCCTGGAACGAGCCAAAGTAGACGAGCGAATCCTCGGGGTCGGCGGTGCTGGGGTTGGTCCCCGTGGCTCGGGAATGGTACTGCCAGCCATCGAAGTCCACGTGCGATTCGAGATCGGTCTGCCAGGCATCCGCGACGGCGGGCTTGAACGTGACGACGAGCACCCGCCGCGCGCCCAGCTTCTTCGCCAGTTGGTACGCGGTGAACGTCTTGCCAAACCGCATTTTGGCGTTCCAGAGGAAACGGGGAACGGCCTCTGGGTCCTCACTCCAGATGGAGCGAAAGTATTCGTGGGTCTTCTGGACGGCCTCGGACTGCTCCTGGCGCATCCGGAAGGTCTCGTGGCGCGCGCCGGTGACCGGCGTGCCCGTACGGAGTTCCACGAGTACGGTCCGCACGTCTGCAACGGTGCATCGCACCCACTCGAGCTCCGGGTTGGCGAAGCCCTTGCGGACGAGCGCGGCGCGCACCTCGTGGTCGGTGATGACGGTGCCGTCCTCGCGCGCGGCGTCCTCGTCCAGCTCGATGCGGTAGTTCTTGATGGCCGCGGTTCTGAGCTGTTCGGCCACGCGCCGCTTCACGTCGCGGGTCGTCTGGCCCACCTTCAACAGCCCCTCGTGCGTCTCCGCGTCGATCGAGTAGGCGTAGATGCGGGGCCGTGCTTCGGGTTTGGGCGCGAGGATGGCCTCGATGCTGGGCTTACTCTCCATCATCGTCGGAGTCGGCTTGATCGAAGAGGTCAGGGTCATGCTCGGCTACCTGCGACTCGATGAAGGCGATTTCGTCCTCGGTCAAGCCGTACCGTTTGTAGAGCTTCGCGTCCGTCCATGCCTGATCGAGCGGCAGGTCGGGGACGAAGGCATACACACCGCTCGTGGCGTGCTGGGTGTGCTTGCGGAGTGAGACGAGAAACCGCACGAAGCGTGTGCGGAGGTAGCGCGCATAGTTGAAGGCTTCCCGTTCGGTCTCGAAGTGCCCAGCCACGAGGTAGGTCTCGGTACAGGCCGTGCCAGGACCCGCCACGATGGGCTTGCTCAGGAACTTGGTCTCGACCGCGGCGCTTGTCCCCTGCACGGCGGTCATCAGCACCTTCCATCTTTGGATCCACTCGGAGTTCTTCTCTATGGTAGCGCGAGGCACCCAGCTTATCTTCTGCGATCCAAACAGCTTCACTGGATCCTTGATACCGTCTGGGTTCGATTTACCATGGAAGTAAGTGCGAAGTCCAAACGGCTTGCCGCTAGAGACACGCGCATCTAGTGTGGGCTCACCCTTGGCTTGCACCTTCTCCAGTATCGGAACGGCCTCGTTGCGCCGCACGAGGATGTCGTAGGCGTCGAGGTGCCGGGCTACGGCTGGCCCGGTCGGCTTGCCGTCCCATATCGTCTGGACGGTGCACGGCCCGTCGTGCTCGCGGTCCCACAGGAAGTAGGAGATTCCACCCCGAATCTTCACGCCCGGGAAGCCCTCGTAGAGCTTCGGGAAATCCACGATCTGGCGTAGGCGCTTGTCGGTGAGCATCCGCTCCCGGTACTGGTCGAGGCCCTTTCCACCGGCCATCCACCGCGAGGGCGTCACGAACACCGCGTAGCGCGGGTCGAGGTCGAATGCCTTTTCGACGAACAACTGGTAGATCGGAGCCGCGCTGGTGCCGTGCCCGCCGTCCTGCAACTGGTATGGCGGGTTGCCAATGATCACATCGAATTGCATGTCGTCTCCAAAAAGTTCGGCGACGCGCGCCTGAATGTCGTCGGTGTGGATGAACGCATAGGCGTGGGTTTCAAGCCCCTCGCCGCGGTCCAGGGCCGCCCGGCTTGCGCCACAGTACGTGCATCGACCGTTATTCCACGTGTGCTTCATGCGCTCGAACCAGATGTTCCCGTCTTCGCTTCCAAAGGAGCGGGCGATAGAGTGCTCGCCGTTAGCGTGCTTCGAGCAGTACACGCTCCGGCGGGCGAGTAGACCCGTGATTTGCGTGATGCCGATGCCGAACACCTGCCGGGTCAGGATGTGGTCCACCCGCGCCTGGAGGTCTGGCATCTCGCCAGCAAGCCCTTCGGTCAGGCGGCGAGTAATTTCGCGTAGGAACACGCCGGACTTGGTGCAGGGGTCCAGGAAGCGTACGGAGGACTGCGCCCAGAGGTCAGCGCCGTGGTGGTCTGCGGCCCAGGCCTCGGCCAGCGTGTCGAGCATACGGTTCGCGAACTCGGGCGGGGTGAAGACCTCGTCGTTGGAGAGGTTGGCGATGCATGAGAGCACATCCGGATTTCGTCCCCGGAGGGCGAAGGCGGCCTGCCCACTCATCTGGGTCCCACTGGGTCGCTGGCGGTGGCGTCGGCTAGGTCGCGCACGGTCATCGGCGGATAGGATTTCACTGGGGTGAAGAGCTCGTGCTTGCCCACGTGGGCGAAGAGCGAATCGTGCGCGCTGAAGGCCGCGGACTGCGTCAGGAGGTCAAGGCGGAAGTCGCGACGCTGGAACTTGCCCCGACCCAGGTAGCCCCACTCGGCAAACGTGATCGGCGTCCCGTCGCGCATCCGCATCTCGAGTGCGTCGCCATGAACGAGGTTCATTGCGAGGACATGGGTCGCCGCGCGGAAGGGTTCGTCGCCCTCGTCCAGGTCAAGGTACTCGGTGAAGATCTCGAGCAGGTTCGACCGGCACTCGGCAATGTTGTCGGCGAGTAGCTCGATACCGTAGATGCACATGATCGCCAGCAGCGCGTAGTGGCGCTTCTCGAACTCCGAGCGGCCATACTTCTCTTCGACGACGGCGAGCTTACGCCGGAGGACCTGAACGAGAAAGTTCCCGCTACCACACGCGGGTTCGAGAAACCGCGCGTCGATACGCTCGGTCTCACCCTTCACGAGGTCCAGCATCGCCCCGACCATCCACGGTGGGGTAAAGACCTCCCCGTGATCGGCGACGCGTCGCTTCGACTTCACAAAGCTGGTTGGCTGATTCACGTGCGAAAGCCAGTTCCTCTGGGGGTGTGCGGGTTAGCGGTTCGGGCGGAAGCTGGGACGCGCGACTCGCGCCAGCAGCCCCGATCTCCGCCATGTCTGTGCTCGAACGGACCGCACCACGACCGAGGATCGGTGGGGTCGCGAACTCACGAGGAGGTGTGAAACACGTAATCCTCTGCGGCAATCGACTCTGCAACGATGCGCATCTGGTTGATCGCATCCATTTCGTCGAGATCGCTGGCAACGATGGCTTCAGCCTCGGCGAGTCTCGCCGATTCGTTCAGAAGTACGGTGAAGTCCGAAGCCATGACGGTCTCCTCCCGGGAACTACGCTCAGGCCCCTTGGAGGGGGGTGTGTTTTCGTTCATGGCGCAACCACCTTCTTGCCAATCTGAGACTCAATCTCACGGCGAGCGCCAGCGAGATTAATCCGCTTCTGGCATTTGGGACAGGTCAACTCGTCACCTTCGGGGTAAGGAATCCTGCCTGGCTTGTCTGATACTCCGTGAGCGAGCTTGAGTTGCAGGGGGATCGGAGACTTGCACAGCGGGCACGTGACATCGGCATCGACTGACTTCGCCCCCGCCAAGTCCTTCTGGACCTGGCCCGGGCTGACGGCCGCAGGACCTGGATTCAAGTTCAAGAATCGTACCACCAATCCATGTTGGGTTTCGAAGAGTTTGTAGACATTCGATTCGAACGTCATTTGCAGAAGTGTGTGATATCGCCGGATGCCATCGTAGAGCTCCTCGTTGTCGGAGAAGTCGGTGATCTGGAGACCCAGCTTTCTCAGGTCTTCCAGTTTTATAGAGCGACCGTGGGAAAGCCAATCCTGGTGTCGACAAAGCGCCGTGGCGATCGACTGGGCTGCTTCTCGTCTCTCGTCTTGGGAGACCGGTTCACCGGTGGATCTGTGAGTGGCCCAGTGACGGAATTTATAGTGCTCGAGCCAATCCGCGACGAGCTTCTTCGCGAAGTCGAGCGCGTTTTGAGCGTGCTGAATCTCACCAGGAGAAATCTGCTGCAGAATTGGGATGTGCGCCTTGTTCAGCCCTTGGCTCTCGGCTTCCAGCTTCATGGCGCCCAGTCCCTCTAGAAAGGCCTCGGCGGAAAAGACCTTGTCCTTCCACTGAATCTGTGCGTCGATCGGACCAAGCGCAGAGGATGGCCCCATCAGGATCTCATCCCCCGCCATGGTCATGATGGTCCCCGCACTCTTCGCCCACCCCGGAACGATAAATGCAACTTCCTTGAACCTGTATCGAAGCAGGCGGACCAGGTCTTCTGCCACCTCAGCGCTCCCCCCAGGCGTCTCGAGGATGACGTCAACTGCGTCACCCTCGAGTCCTTCCATCAGGTCCTTGAAAGGAAGTATGTCTTCGTAAGCTATTGAGATCGGAGCCTGCCCCCCCTTACGGAAGTCAGCGGCAAACACCAAGACCTCCCTCCCCCGTGCATTCGCAATCCGAGCCAACTGAGCTTTTCGCTCCTCTTGCATCTGGACGGGGCTCATACGACGATCTAGATAATCGGAGTATGCTCCCTTCTTCCGTGCAGTTGCCGCCTTCTGTTGCTTCCTCCTCTTCGCTTCACCCATTCGATATCCCCCGGTTCGTCGGTCACTCGCTCACCCGCCAACCCGCGCTCCCTCTACCTCGCCTATGTGCCGCGCCGCCGAGTCCCTCCGCAAGCAGGACCATGGCACTGCCAACAGTTCGTCCAGAGAACTGAAGGAGCAATGGCGCCTAACGAATCAGCGGTTTCCGAACTTTCGGCCTGGCGCGGCTCGTGCGCCAGCACGAGGCGTGACAGGGCGCAAGTTAGGTCGGAGGGGCGCCGCAGGCGCCCCGGAGCCGGAAACCGGCACAGTTATGCGAAGTGGCGCGGCGCGTGGCCAGATTCGTCCGTTCGTCCCTCTTCATCCCCACGGTCGTCAGGGTCCCTCCTGTTCAAGATCCAGTCCTGACCCCGAGCCTTGACCCTGGTACGCCATTGGCGTATCTTCCTTCATGCTCATCGTAGAGACCCCGATCTTCACGAAGCGGATCGCCAGGATTCTCGATGAGGAATCGTATCGGCTCCTCCAGCTCCACCTCCTGCATCGGCCGGAAGCGGGGGACATCATCCGAGGTTCTGGGGGAATCAGAAAGATCCGTTGGGCCCCGCCGGGCTCCGGGAAACGAGGGGGCACCCGAGTCCTTTTCTACTGGGCAGTGAACAAGGAAACCATACTCATGCTCTTCGCCTTCGAAAAGAGCGAACGAGACGACCTCACCCTCGGTCAGGTGAAGCAGCTGGCCGAAGTGGTCCGGGAGGAATTCAAATGAACGACAAGACCTTCGACGAACTCCTCGAGAGCGTACGCCAGGGTGGAGCAATCCTCCGGGGCGAAAAAAGGGCTGCCCGGACCTTCTCTCTGGAGGATCCGGACGTTGTATCAATCCGAAGGGAATACGGACTGTCTCAGGATCAGTTCGCGAGTCTCATGGGCATCAGCGTACGCACCCTTCAGAACTGGGAGCAGGGACGCCGGGAACCTCAGGGCCCGGCCAAGGTCCTCCTTCGAGTTGCGGCTCGCCATCCTGAAGCTGTCCTCGATACGGTCTCCTCGAAGCCTTGATCGGAGCTCCAACACCCCTGGGTCGTTCCCGTCCTCTTCCTCCCGCGCCATTTCGTATAACGATCCGGCGTTGCCGAACTTGCGGCCTGGCGCGGGCCGTGCGCATGCACGGCGCGTGACAGGGCGGAAGTTAGCTCGGAGGGCCCGTCAGGGCCCGCAGGCGGCAACGCTTTAGTTAGGCGAGCGCATTCGTAGAAGCAACGCAGGCGCCCGGAGCTTGCCATGCCCACCCCAAGATCACCCCCCGCCACTCGGCCCAACGTACGCGCTCGGCGTTGCCACGGAAAGCGCATCGCCAGGGCCACATGGACGCGGAGATCCTCTCCGAACCCAGCGGGCGGACGCCGCCTCGTACACGTGAGGACCGGCGGCCCCCTCGTGAACGTACCCTCGT
>JBJHBB010000102.1:0-7060 GCA_050485265.1 Rhodothermales bacterium
GCACGGGACAGAGCTCGCCGGGCCATGTCGGAGGAAACTGCGATGCACGTGGCAGACATGATGCGCGAGGTGATCGATAATGGCACCGGCCGCCGCATCCGCACCACGTTCGGCATCGGCGAGGACATGGCCGGCAAGACCGGCACCACCCAGGGCTCGGCCGACGGCTGGTTCATCGCCATGCATCCGGAGATCGTGGCCGGCGCGTGGGTCGGCTTCAGCGATCCGCGCGTCACGTTCAGAACCAGCTATTGGGGACAGGGCGGCAACAATGCGCTGCTGATCGTGGGCGACTTCTACCGCAGGGCCTTCCGGCACCCGGAAACGCGCCTGGTCGGAATGCGCTTCCCGGAGCCACCCGAGTTCGACGAGCGAACCTCGTTCGGCGATCGGATTACGGGATTCGTCTCGGACGCGGCCTCCGCCGTTGGTAACGCTTTCGCGGATGCGTTCCACTGGATACGTGACAGACTCTCAGGCGGTGATGATGACTTCATCCCGGAACCAGAGCACGAAAGGGAAAGCCCTCGCACGACGCCCGCTGCCGAGGAACCCGACCGCGATCGCTATCAGGCCATCGCGGACTCACTGAACCGCGCACAGCGTGACTCCCTGCGCCTTTATGAGCTGATCGAGCAGATGGACAGGGCCACGTCCCAACCAGAGCCCGACAGCCCGGCACCGAGCCCGGGGCCACCTCCAGATCGAGGGCCACCGCCGGGAACGGGTCCGCCGCCCGACCGAGGACCACCACCCGGAGCGGGTCCGCCCAACTCTCGGTGATGACTCTTCGGCCCGCCGGAGCAGCGATGCTACAGACTTCTAGAGGCACGATCTAGCGCACAATGGTCAGGCGCGAGGTCGCGGAACGTTCAGCTCCGGCAATCCGCACGATGTAGAGCCCCGCCGGCAGGTGAGACACGTCGACGCGAAGCCGCCCGCCTTCGGAGTCCAGTGTCCTGTCGATCGCTCGGACGGTCCGGCCTAGAAGGTCCACAACCTCTACCCTCACCTCACCTGCGTACGCATCACCCAGATGCACCTCCGCCACGCCGCTCGCGGGATTGGGAAAGATCGAGAGTGCGTCGTTCTGGCCTACAGGTGGTGGCGGGTCGGATGCCACCGGAAACGGTGCCTCGGTTCTGAACAGCCCGGAAGAGGTGACGATGATTAGCCTGTCTTCAGCATCGAACAGCACCCTGGAGACCTCAGGTGCGGGCGATTCGTGCCAAACCCAGTTGACGCCGTCCCAGATTCGGAGCTGACCTTCGATCGCTGCCGCGATCTGCCCGATGGAACTGGCCGACATCGAGTGGACCTGTGCGCCCGCAGGGCCGATCGGCTCCCAGCCGTCCTCGCCCCCGAGCCTGTAGACGCCCTGGTTGTGGATGGCGATGAAGGAGGTCCCGTCAGGTGCGACATCGACACTCGTCGACATTCCGCCCGGTAGCCCATCGGTAACTGGATTCCAGGACTCTCCTCCGTCGGGTGATCGGTAAAAGGTCTCGGCCGGTAGTCCCATCCCCAGGCCGCAGGCACCGTTTGCCGCCACGAACCCCCGGGCAGAATCCCCGGCCAACCAGCACACGTTGTCGACGCCGGCCAGGACGACGTCCCACGTGACGCCTGCATCCGTGGTACGAACGAGACCCTCTGCCATCCCGACGTAGTCGAAACCGTCGTAGCCGACGTGCGAGGCGATGGCGGTATCACCATCGACGACCAGCGCCGGAGTTAGACAGTGTCCCCAACATTCGACGCCGAGGTCGAAGGCGCTCGAGCTGTCCGCTCGCCAAACGCCCGTCGATGTCTCGAAGCTGCGATCGCGTCCTGCTGATGTGGCAGACCACCACCAACCCATGGAGGCAAGCCAGAGGTCGTCGCCATGAAATGCGAGCGCGGTCGGCCGACTGCGAGTCCATCCAGCTGGGATCCATCGATCGTTCGCGTAGCGCAGAACGGTCCCGTCAACGGCTGCAAATACCTCGTCGCCATGGGCGGCGGTCACGCCAATATCGGATTCCGAGCCCCACACCTGCTGCCAGTGTCCGTCGTCGTCGAGGCGCCAACGGCCCACCGAGGATGTCGAAACGACCAGATTTCCGCTAGCAGCCTCCACGATGCTCGTCGGCCTGGCCACGCCTAACCGCGGAGCGTTGAGCATGTCTCCGTCGTTATGCCCCAGGACGATGTCCCCGTTCGAATCGAGCGTGGCCGCGGTGACGTACTCCGTGCTTACGGTGATCCATTGGGACGGCACCCATAGATGAACCTGCGGGTTGTGGGACGGGCTGAACATCCCTTTCATCGGACGAGCGAGGGCGAACACGGAGCCAAAGTATTGTCCCCGGACCAACCTGTTCACCACACCACCGGGCACGTCCCATATCCACGACTGCCCGAGGTTGGTTGTCCGCATCACCGACGTTCCTGCGAACCCGTCGGGATCTGGCATCCCGAGAACGTGGAGTGTGTTGCCAGTAGCAATGATCTGGCCGCCGCAACCGTCGGGCATGGACCCCGTCGGAAGGTCCGACCACGTTTCTCCGTCGTCGTTGGATGTCACGATCTCGCACTGGTGCGCGGGAAGTTTGAGCGCGAACAGGCGTCCACCTGCGTTGCGAGTCACTGCGGCCAGCGATTCACCGGCCAATCCAGCGTGGGTCCAGCCCGATGCGCCGTCGCTGCCGATCATCAGTCCATTCGGTCCCCAGACGAGAATCGTCCCGTCCTCTCCGATATGCGAACCGGCGATCGGGTAGCCGGGATAGTTGGTCGGAGTCCACTCCAGACCGTCGGTTGATGTGCGCACGGTCCCGCCGCCGACCCAGTACAGCAATCCGGACTGATCTCCGAAGAGCACGCCCCCCGACCCGCTGAAGGGTCCATCGAGCGACTCCCAGCTGACGGTCTGACTGAATGCGCCACCCGGCACCACGAACACCGCGGACAAGAGGAAGACTGCAATTCTGATCATCTGAGAGCCTCGTTTACTACGACCAAGTAAAACCACCTGAGCCACAATCGCAAGGTTCTGAGAGCGCCGCGAACCTGGATCCCGCGCCGATAGGGTTCACTCTCGACCTCTACATACGTTTATCGGCGCCATGACGACGTGCGAGGTGGTTCTCTCCAGGAATCACTGCGGCATGTCGCAATCGGACGGTGCCATGCGACCAAGTGGTGTACCTCCTCGCCAGGCAGAGCTGTCTCCATGACCATCGACTCATCGTCGCCGAGCGTTCAAATCTGTCCGTCACTATGGTTTGACGACCAGGCCGAAGAAGCCGTCGCGTTCTACACCTCGATCTTCGACGACTCGCGAATCCTAACCGTGACCCACTACGGAGAGGCCGGACACGATCGGCATGGCAGGCCTCCAGGCTCGGTGATGGAGATAGAGTTCGAGCTAGGAGGACGCCCTTTCCAGGCGATCAACGGCGGACCACGGTTCACCTTCACCCCGGCCGTGTCGTTGGTCGTTGCATGCGATACTCAGGAGGAGGTCGACAAATACTGGTCCCGCCTTACCGACGGCGGACGCGAGGATCGCTGCGGATGGCTCCAGGATCGCTACGGCGTATGGTGGCAGATCGTCCCGCGCGTGCTCCCAGAACTGCTTCGGTCCCCTGCTCCGGAAAGGGCTGCGCGCGTCATGAACGCGATGCTGGAAATGGTCAAGCTCGACATCGCCGCCCTGTGGCGAGCGCACGATGGACAGGACCATACCATCCAGAACCCGTAGACCCACATCTTCTCACCGTCACAAACCCTGATTCCATGCAACTCGAAATCACCGAACGCCCCGCCATGCGCGTGGGCGGTATCCGGCACGTCGGGCCCTACCACAAGATCGCCAGCGCGTACGAGAAGCTCGGAGGTATCGCCGGGCGCGCGGGACTCTTCGGGATGCCGGGCGTCCAGATGCTCGGCGTCTATCACGACCTCCCCGATAACAAACCTGAAGAGGAGCTCACGTCCGATGCCGCTGTCTCCCTGCCGGAGGACTTTGCCACCCCCGACGGCCTGGCCGAGCAACTCATCCCCGGCGGACGATATGCGCACGCCACTCACAACGGCGACTACAGCACGCTCGGCAACACCTGGAAGGCCGTGATGGATGCCGTCGCCGAACGCGGCCTGCGGGTGGCGCGCACGCCCTGTTACGAGATCTACGTCAACAACCCCTCGAACACGCCGCCCGACGAGCTTCGTACCGAGATCTACGTGCCGGTAGCGTAGCCGATGCGACGACTCATAATGTGGAACCTCATCACGCTCGACGGCCTCTTCGAGGGCGCCGAGAAGTGGGACCTCCATCACCACGGGTACGTCTGGGGCGAGGAGCTCGAACGGTTCTCCCTCGAGCATACCGCCGAGGCCGATCTCGTCCTCTTCGGTCGCGTCACGTACGAGGGGATGGCCGCCCACTGGCAATCGGCCACGGGCGCCGTAGCCGACGTTATGAACTCCATCCCTAAGGTCGTCTTTTCGAACACGCTCGACGCAGCCGACTGGAGCAATACGCGCCTCGTGACCGGACCGGCCGAGGAAGAGGTCGCCCGACTCAAGGACCTTCCGGGGAAGAACATCCTCGTCTTCGGCAGCGCTGAGCTGTGCGACTCCCTATCGCGGGCGGGCCTGATCGACGAGTACCGCCTGTGCACGGTGCCGGTGATCCTCGGGGATGGGACCCCGCTCTTCAAACGCGGCGAGGAGCAGCGCATGGAGCTGCTGGAGGCACGCCCTCTCAGTTCGGGAGCAATCATACAGCGATATCGCCCCATCCCGGTGAGCCCGGACTGAGCCTATCGGTCTGGCGCAACCGTACGCCCGGAATAGCGCTCCTCGTGTAGCGCGTGGGTCGACCAGAAAGGCTGCGGATCCCGCCCCTCGGCGTGGTCGACGAGGATGTCCAGGTGGGTGTGCCAGCCCGCGGCGACGCTCACCATCTGATCGGGATCCAGCAGCCGGTGCGTCAGCACGAGCAGGACCTTGTCGCCCTTGGGCAACAGTTCGAACGACACTTCCGACTCCCCTCCCCAGGTGAAGCTCAGTCGATGCGGTGGGTCGACGTGCGTGACCTGGCACTTCAGCGTACAGCCTCCCTCGAATTCCATCCGGTACTTCTCGGGGATGGGCTCCTTGACCGGCGAAAGACGGTCGTGGAAGAAGTACAGCGTGAACGGCGAGCCAGGGCTCAACTCCATCTCGCCCTCCGCCAGCCAGGACCCACGCGCGTCGGACTCAGTCAGGTAGCGCCACACGCGCTCGATCGGCCCCGGAAGAAGACGCTCGAAGCGAATCGAGTCAGGGGTTGGATTGGTGCCGTCGTCGGACATCGATCAGTTCAGGTTGAGCTGCCAGGAGACGCCGAAGCGATCGGTGATCCAGGCGAAGAGTTCGCTGAAGTCGTAGCTGTCGAGCGGCATCGCCACCTCCCCACCCTCGACGAGCCGCTCGTAGGCGCTGCGGAGGTCGTCCTCAGACGTGAAGTCGACGAAGAACGAGATAGAGGGCGTGAACGAAAAGTCGTGCGGCGCGGGGCTGTCGAAGAATCGCACCCGCTGATCTCCCAGCCGGAGCTCCGCCCCCATCACGGTACCCTCGGCCGGGCCGGCATCCGGACCGAACAGATCCATCCGAACGACCTCGGCTTCAGGAAACACACTCGTGTAGAGGTCGATCGCCTCGCGGGCGTCTCCCTCGAACATCAAAAACGTCGAAAAGCTGGTTGCCATGGATCCTTCGGTGGGTTGGGACAGCGGTTGGTCTGGCTCGGTGACGCTCGGCGGCGACACCTGCTCTGCTGGTACTCTGGTAGGCGGATCGACTGCAATAGTCGATCCGATCGCCGGAACGGCAAATACCACTAGGAGCGCGACGAGTAGCAGATTGCGCATGGAATCGGGAATCTGGTGATTGCGAAGTCGAGAGATTCAATGAGGACCCTGATGCGCCGGACGGGGCGTTTCGGGAGGAGACGATTCGAGAGCCTGCTCGAGAGCGTCCAGACGGTCGCTCCAGAAACCCTCGTAGTACTCCAGCCACTGCCGGGCAACGGCCAGCGGCGCGGGGTCGAGGCGGCAGGTATGCGTTCGTCCGCTCACCGTGCGCCTGAGAAGCCCTGCCGACTCGAGAACCTTGACGTGCTTGGAGATGGCCGCAAGCGACATCTTGAACGGCTCGGCGAGCTCCGTCACCGTGCGGTCACGTTGAGCGAGGCGCTTCACGATGGCCCGGCGCGTAGGGTCGGCCAGCGCCCGGAAGACGCCACCGAGTGGGTCAGGTTGCTTTACCATGTGGTTAAGCTAATCCGTGCGCCAGGGATTGTCAACCACTTGGTTCACTATCATCCCTCGGCTCGTCGACCCCTCCCCTAACCCCATTGTCGATCTGCTCACCCGTTAACCGACCATGGGCGGGTGACTGTGATCCACACCTCCCCCACACCCGTAGTCCCATTAACCGCGCTGGCTGCAACTGTCTGAAACAGCGCACGTACGGCTCCGATTGCATCCAACATTCCGATGACACCAGCGATCGAAACCACCGGCCTGGTCAAGACCTACGGCGACACGCGGGCGGTGGACGGCGTCAACCTCTCGATCGACCGGGGGATGGTCTACGGCCTCCTCGGGCCCAACGGTGCCGGCAAAACCACCACCATCCGCATCCTGGCGACGCTGCTCCGCCCCGACGGAGGCTCGGCGCGCGTCCTCGGCCACGATGTGGTCAAGGAGGCCGCAACCGTCCGCTCCAAGGTCAGCCTCACCGGGCAGTTCGCCTCGATCGACGAGGACCTCACCGGGCGGGAGAACCTCGTCCTCGTGGGACGCCTTCTGGGGACTTCCTGGCGGGCTGCTAAGTCCCGCGCCGACGACCTCCTCGACGCGTTCGACCTGGCCGACGCCGCCCTGCGGCAGGTGCGCACCTACTCGGGCGGGATGCGTCGCCGCCTGGATATCGCCGCGAGCCTGGTCCTCACCCCCGAACTGCTCTTCCTCGACGAGCCCACGACCGGCCTCGACCCGCGCAGCCGCAACCAGGTCTGGGACAT
>JBJHBB010000103.1:0-5701 GCA_050485265.1 Rhodothermales bacterium
GTCCGGCTCCTACAGGACGCCGTGGACGTGCTCGTGGCGACGGACAAGGCGAAGGAGGCTTTCCTAAACCACTCGCGGAGCGTGGACGCGCTCTACAAGGCCGTGTTGCCCGACCCGGCGGTCGGGGAATACGGCCCGATGCGGAAGCTGCTCGTCGTGCTCGCCGAGGGCATCCGGTCGCTCCGTGGGCCGGTAGACGTCTCCGAGGTGCTGGCGTCGATTGAGGAGGTCCTCGACCGCTCAATCTCGGCCGAGGGGTACGTCATCGCCGAGCCCGGGGCGGCTCCCCCCAAAGGCGGGGGCGACCCAGCCGTGTCCTATGCCGCCGACGGCCGCGTTGACCTCAGCCAGATCGACTTCGATGCGCTCCGCGAGCGGTTCGAACGGGGCCGCAAGCACATCGAGGCCGCGAAGCTGAAGGCGCAAGTGCAGCGGAAGATTCAGCAGATGGTGGGGCAGAACAAGTCGCGGCTGGACTATCTCGAGCGGTTCCAGGCGCTCATCGAGGACTACAACATGGGCTCCCAGAACGTCGAGGCGTTCTTTAAGCGGATGCTGGCGTTCATGCAAGAGCTCCGAGAGGAGGAGCTACGTGCGACGGCGGAGGGGCTGAGCGAGGAGGAGCTCGCCGTGTTCGACCTTCTCCGCCAGGCGGGCGCAGAGCCTTACGGAGGGGAACGGGAGGCCCTGAAGGAGGTGGCGCGGGCGGCGCTCACCGCGGTGAAGGGGACCCTCGTGCTCGACTGGCGGAGGAAGCAACAGGCGCGGGCGGGCGTGCGGCTGGCCATCCGGCGGGCGCTGAACGGGCTGCCAGAGAGCTATAGCCGGGCGGCATTCATGGAAGCGTATGACGCGCTCTACCAGCATATTTACGAGGCTTACCCGAACGCTGGGAAGAGCGTTTATGGGGAGCTCTGTTAGGCGCGCGGCCCAGCTGCGAGCGCCGCTTGTGATGCGGGCTGGATTACTTCTGAGACTGAGCGGGAGGAAGCGAGCCGGCAGGTCTGAGCGGAGGTGCCCACATTTCCGATGCAACTTCACTTTTGACATTAATCCTGTTCCTTCGGCCAATGTTGCCTCAAGATGTTTGTCCTCATGTGGTTCGTGATGATCGTGCTGGGCCTTGCTGTCCCCTACATGGTAGTATTGGGATTTCGTTCTGCGAGCACCGCTCTGACAGGCTCCGTCACTGGGCTTTGTGGGCGTCATGCTGATGGTAGTCTTCGCTGCCTGCCTGGCGATTCTTCCCGGTGGGAAATTTCGGCCGGCGCTTATTCGCCTCGGCCGCTGGCTTGACTCATAGCTCAGCCACGGCCCCGATTAACCGTCGGCGGTCCTACTACCCAATAGTTTAGTATCCGGATGTCCTCCTGCCGTTTCTGGGGTCAGGTACTCGTAATAACTGGTTCGGTGAACACAGGCACGACCTTTTCCCCCCCGCTGGCGGGTGGCGCCAGCGGGGACGGGGCGGGTGTCAGTCGTCCCTTCACCCGGCGCGACGCGTGGCCGCTCGGTAGAACAGCATCGAGGAGGCCATCCAGAGCGTGACGAAGAGGCCGTTGACGAGGAGGATCTCGGCGGCCCCGCTGGCGGGAGCGCCGGCCCCTGCGACGATCGCGCCGACGGCGACGGCTGCCTGGGCCATTGCGGTCGCGGCCATTGCGCGTGCCATCCCCATGGGGCGGAAGCGCGAGATGACGGTGCCTGCAGCTCCAACGGCGAGGACGCCGTAGAACAGTAGGTTGATGGCCTCGGCCTCCGAGCCGATGATGCCGACGGCCCCGGTCAGCCAGACGAGGAGCAGGCCGGCGCCGAGGGCGCAGCGCACGGCCCACCGGAAGGCCGGTCCGTCGGAGGACTTCACGGCCGCCTCGTATGCGAGGCCGATGGTGAAGAACAGCGCCCCGGCGAAGAGGAAGTCGGAGACGGTCCAGTTCACCTCGTCGGTGAACTGCATCGCGACGAGTGGAGTCAGCAGGACCAGCAGGGCTGTGGTCCAATAGACGGTTCTCCACACGCTCCGGCCGCGCCCGTTGTCGGCGGAGGTTCCTGAAAGGGTTTCTGCGTTAGCTGTCATTGGGTGACCGCCGAAGCGGAGGTTCGTGTTGGGGATGGTATGGTCCGGAGGCATGAGGCGTGGTCGAGGGAGATTTTCCTGTCGGCGCTGGTGCCTCTCCGACCTGGTTCAGCGATCTTTGCGCCGAGCCGCTGCCGAAACCAGGGCGCCACGCGTCAACCATCCCCAAGCTGCGTCCGGGCCCTCCTGAGCGCCGTGAGCACCTCCTGAGATCTCCGTGAGCATGGCTGAGGTGGCCCTCAAGTACCGTTTCGGCGACTTCCTGCTGGATGCTCCCAACCGGCTGCTGCTGCGGCAGGGCGACCGGGTCGACCTCAACGCCCGCTACTTCGACGCGCTCGTGCTCCTCGTACGCGAGCACGGGCAGCTCATCGAGAAGGAGCGATTCTTCTCCGAGGTCTGGCAGGACGTCGTCGTCAGCGACAGCGCGCTCACGCAGTGCATCAAAGACATCCGCAAGCAGCTGGGCGACGACGCCGGCAATCCGCGCTTCATCGAGACGGTGCCGGGTGACGAACCACGGCCCGTGCAGAAGGATTACCGCAAGCGCACCGTCACGCGTCGACGAGGGAGCCGTGTCGCAGTGACGCCTCGGACTCGGCGTCGAAGAAATTCAGCTTGCGTGGGTCGACGAAGAGGTCGATGCGCGCGCCCGGTGTCGGCAGCACGCGGGGGGACATCCGTGCGATCAGGTTGTGAGCGACGCCATTGGTGCCCCAGCTCGAGTACAGAATCACCTCGTTGCCCATGGGTTCGACCACGTCCACCTTCCATGAGCCTATCGACGCGAGCGGGCTCGAGCCACCGGCATCCGCCGGAACGGTCACGTGCTCCGGCCGAACGCCCATCACCACCCGGCGGCCTATGGCATCCTCCAACTGCGTCGCGGCGTCGGCGGGAAGGGGCAGGTCGAAAACGCCGCCGTCAGCGGAGAACTCCAGGCCGGTCCCCTGCCGAGTGAGTTCCCCGGAGACGAAGTTCATTGCCGGGCTGCCGATGAATCCGGCCACAAAGCGGTTTGCCGGCTGCTGGTAGAGCTCCAGAGGGGCGGCAATCTGCTGCACCTCACCATCGCGCAGCACTACGATCCGGTCGCCCATCGTCATCGCCTCGACCTGGTCGTGCGTGACGTAGATCATGGTGGTCCCGAGCCGGTTGTGAAGCTTCGAGATTTCGGTGCGCATCTGGACACGCAGCTTCGCGTCCAGATTCGATAGCGGCTCGTCGAAGAGAAACACTTGCGGCTTTCGTACGATGGCGCGCCCCACCGCAACGCGCTGCCGCTGGCCGCCCGAGAGCTGCTTCGGCTTGCGGTCCAGCACTTCGGCCAGACCGAGGATCCCGGCGGCATCGCGCACGCGTTGGTCGATCTCACCCTTGGGGAACTTGCGCACCCGGAGGCCAAAGGCCAGATTCTCGTAGATCGACATGTGCGGGTACAGCGCGTAGTTCTGAAAAACCATCGCGATGTCACGATCCTTCGGCGAGACATCGTTCACCACACGCTCCCCGATCTTGATCGTCCCGTCAGTCACCTCCTCGAGCCCCGCGATCATTCGCAGCAGCGTGCTCTTGCCACACCCGCTCGGTCCCACGAAGACCACGAAGTCGCCATCAGGCACCTCGAACGAAGCGTTGGCCACGGCCTCGAAGCCGTTGGGATAGACTTTTCGGACGTTCTCTAGTCGTACGTGCGCCATTTCGCTTGAAGTGAGGCGGTGAAATACGGGCTGTTACCGTACGAGGAGCATGCGTCGAGAGGTACGTGTACCTTCGGCTTCGAGCGTATAGACGTACGTCCCGCTGGCAAGAGCGCGGCCGTCGAATGATACTCGGTGCTCGCCCGCCCGGACATACTCGTCTACGAGTAAGGCCACGCGCCTACCCAGCACATCAAACACTTCCAGACGAACGCTGCCCGGCTCGCTCACGGAGTAGGTGATGGTCGTGGCGCTTACGAACGGGTTCGGGTAGTTCTGTTCCAGGCCTAGTGCAATCGGGTGTGGTCCCCCCGTCTGGGGAGTCGACACCGGAATCTGGATGGGCTCGTCCGACACGGCAAACAGCAGAGCAGAAAAACCAGGAATGTCGACCGTCCACTCGGCGATGTCGCTTCGCTGGGCCGTCACGTACGAACCGGTCAACAGATCGGTAACGTAGTAGGTCACGCCTGATTCGAGGCCCATGTCGTCGACAGGGAGGTTTAGTTCACCACTGAGCTCCTGTGTACCCATGTTGAGGGTCGTGAACACATTCTCCTGCCCCAGTGAGCGTCTGTAGGAGAATACGCGTTGGCCGATGTTGGCCGGCGTCACGACGACCTCCTCCCAGTTGGGACCGGTGAGCGAGGGGAAGGCATCGCGCAGTGCCAGAAGGTGCTGGTAGTACGGGAAGAGGCCGTGGTAGTCAATTGCCTGGATGGGGTGGTTCTCGGCAAAGATGGTCCCTGTCTGGTATGGGTGGTTCGCGTAACCGACCTCCTGCCCGTTATACAGCAACGGAATACCTGGCAATGTGTAGAGCAGCGCCGCCACCATGTGCGTGCGCTCGAGGTCGTGGGTCGGCAGAAAACGGAACGTGTCGTTGTTCTCCATGAAACGGAGCACGCGGGCACCGTCGGCCCACCCATTGCCGAAGTTGGTGATCGCGTCACGAAGGCGGCTGGGACGCGTCGTTACGGAGCCATGATTGAAAATCGTCGGATTGGAGCTCTCTGAAAACTGCGCCTGCCACATCCACTGTGACACCCAGCTCTGTGAAGGCGCCCAATCATAGGCCGCATCGAAGCGCTCTTCGAACACGTGAGGAAGCGTGGCCTTGTCCTCACCGAGAAGCAGCAGGTCGGGCCTGATGCGCTTCAGGGCGAGTCGCCATTCCTGGAAGAAGTCGGGGTTGCGAGCATCCGGCCCCCACGCCACGTCAACACGGTACCCGTCTATGCCGAACTCCTCGACCCAGTAGCGACTCGCTTCGATCATGTGCCGCCGCACTTCCGGGTTGTGGTAGTTGAAGTTCACGAGGTTCGTCCAGAAGTAGTAGACGAACGTCATCTGTCCGACAGTCCTCTGGTTGTAGTGCTGCGAGTACGGTACGGAGTCGAATTCGCGCTGGTAGAAGTCGTAGTAGTGCGATCGCGCGCCGTGCTCGATGGCGTCCTGTGCGTAGGGATGCTGGATGGCAGAGTGGTTGGGGACCAGGTCGAACAGGACGCGCATCCCAAGCTCGTGTGCGTCGTCGATCAGTTCTTGCAGGTCCTCCTTCGTGCCATGGCTCGACCAAACCGCGAAGAAGTCCGTCACGTCATAAGCCTGGCCTCCCCCGTGTGTAGCGTAGACCGGCTGGAGCCAGAGTGTGTTCACCCCAAGCTGTGCTAGCTCGGGCAGCTTGGCTCGAATGGCCTGAAAGCGGTTCGAGGCGTATCGCACGAAATAGTACGGTGCGATCCCATATACGGTGGCTTCGTCAACCCATGCTGCCGCATCGTGCTCTATCACGAACGCCACCGCTTCGCCACCCTCACCGACGGTGACCAACGTACGCGCCGTGCGAGATTCGCCGGACGCGTCTTCCACCTTCCAGGCGAAGTAGTACTCCCCGGTGGGCGCATCCCCGGGAATGGAGACC
>JBJHBB010000103.1:5711-7053 GCA_050485265.1 Rhodothermales bacterium
GCTTCATTCTCGCCAAGGGGTACGACCGTCAACGACGCGGGATTGCCGGACTCAGCCGAAAACGTGGTCGTCAGCGGACCACCATTGGGATTGTCGAGCACTTCTCCCGTCAGCATGACGGTGCTTCCGTCCACGGCTGCGCGCAGTTCCACCTCGGGGCGAGGCGTGAAGCCGAGGGTGAACGTGAGCGCATCGCTGCATACCGTGCCGTCGACCGTGCACGCCACGATTTCCGTCTCACCGGGATCGAGCCAGACATCGACGGAGAAAGCGCCGTCCTGAGCATCGAAGGGAAGCTGCTCATCGCCGACATGGAGAACGCCCCCGCTCGCGCCCTGCATTGTGCCCGACACCGCTTGCGCCTGTGCCCAGACGGTTGCATCTTCCTTATCGAGCGCAATCGATTGCGCAAAAACGACTGAAAAAAACGGCGACGCTGCCACGAGCGCTGCCGCTACCATCCAATGGCGGAGCATGTCGGCTAAGTGCGGCGAGCCGCCTCATTGCGACCCGACATCCCGAATATCGTGCTTCCCGCGCGCGCGCGCAAGAAAACCGCTTCCAGCGATGTCCTTTACAATCGGGATAGACGTGTCCACGACCGCCACGAAGGCCCTACTGCTGGACCAGTCAGGGAGGGTGGTCGCCACCGGGACCACCGAGTATGCGTTCGAGACGCCCCACCCTCTCTGGTCGGAACAAGACCCGGCGCTGTGGTGGGACGGTGCGGTGCAGAGCATTCGCTCGGTGCTGCGTGACTCAGGGATTGCGCCTGAGCGTATCGCCGCAGTCGGACTCACCGGCCAGATGCACGGGCTCGTGCTGCTGGACTCGGCCGGCCGCGTCCTCCGCCCCGCGATTCTCTGGAACGACCAGCGCACGGCTGACGCTTGCGACGAAATCCGACGCCGTGTCGGTCGCGATCGACTGATCCAGTTGACGGGCAATGAGGCTCTAACTGGCTTCACGGCACCCAAACTGCTGTGGGTACGTGAACACGAGCCGGACATTTACGCGCAGGTCCGCCACGTCTTGCTACCCAAGGACTACGTGCGCTTCCAGCTTACCGGCGAGACGGCCACCGACAAGGCCGGGGCCGCCGGAACGCTCCTGCTCGACCTGCGAGACCGCGACTGGTCCATCGAGATCCTGGATGCGCTCGATATCTCGGACGAGTGGTTGCCGAGAACGCACGAGGGTCCATCCATCACGGGCGTACTGTCATCCGAGGCTGCTAAGGCCACCGGCCTAACGGCAGGCACGCCTGTGGTGGCTGGCGGCGGCGACCAGGCGGCCGGGGCTGTCGGAGTTGGCGCCGTGCGTGAAGGTGTGGTGAACGTCG
>JBJHBB010000104.1:0-7046 GCA_050485265.1 Rhodothermales bacterium
GTGCGAGCGACACGCGCACCATCACGACCACTGCCGCATCTGCGCAGAGTGCTGCCGCGCCTGCGAATCCGCCTGCCGAACGGCGCTGGAAGCGATGGGGTGAGGGGTGAAGCCTACTTGCGGGGCGGCGGTCTAAACACCTCCCGTTGGTGCCACCGGATGAATCGCGTTGCCGGTAGATTCTCCTCGCGAGCGGGCGCACGCAGAGGCTTGCGGTGATAATCCATTAGCCACCTTTGAAGCGACTCGCCGCCCTGGACCTCCTCGGTGACCGTGACCTCGTAGTCAACCGAAATCGTGAAAGCGCCCCGGTCGAAGAGGCGGTGGTGGAGACTGCATAGGGCCAATCCGTTGGCTGGCTGGTCGGGCCCGCCGGCCTGGTGCCATTTGATGTGCGCCGCTTCCATGCCGACGGGGGCACCGCCGATTTTGAGGTCAAGGCCGCAGACCGCACAGCAGCCCTCATAGATCTCGAGGATCCGTAACCGGAAGGCGGGGTCCCTCATGCGGCGGCGAGCAACGTAGGTCTTAACGGGCTCGGCAGCGACTCCGTGCATTGGCTCTGCAAGACTGACCGCGGCCACGAGATCATCGTGGTAGCGGGCTGACGCGGAATCGATATTTCGGCGTGACGGTGACGTAGCCACGGTCGAACAGCTTGTGGATGTCGGCGCGCAGCAGCAGACCGTTCGGGATCTCGTGCTTTCCTCCCGCTCCGTAAGGGATGATGTGCGCGGCCCTCCTGGAGTACGCGCTCCGAAACACGAACTGAGCCATGAGACCCAACCGAGAGGGGCGGGCCTGGCGAACCGGGCACGTGGTCTGTCTGGGAATCCGCCTAATCAAGGAGCTCCTCAGGGACCCACGCTGCCGCAAGGCGCTGGCAACCATCGGCGCCCGGCTATTCACCCTGATCACCCGTCTCCGACCATAACACTCGCAACGAACGCTCGCCGTAGGGCGGCGGACCGATGAACGTCAACCCAGAACCGAACCGCGCAAAACCGGCCACCCGCCGAAGAACGGGCGACAAGGAGCGGAAGCCGTCCCATGACCTCGTCATCGAGCGACTCTGCGATGCCTGCGAGGAAGCGCTCCACGCCATCGCAGCCGCGTGGCCGTTTGTCGACTTCCACGACGGGCTCCGTGCCACGGCACAGCAAATCGAGGCCGCGCTCGAACTGGCCGGTCGACCTCCGCGCTCCAGGCTCGACTGAACCCAACCACCCCGAAAGCCCCGTCCTCCATCGCGAAGGCGGGGCTTTCGCCATCCAGAGTATCCATGAAACCCGAATCTGAACCCACAAGCGCTGCGCGCGATAGCTACGAGAACCAGATCGCCTCGCTGGCCGATCGTTGGCGGCGTCTGGCCGTGCGGCACAGCGGGATGCGCCCCGACGAGGTGGCCCGTGCGGCGATTGATGCCGCATGCTTCACGCTCCGAAATCGCTGCCACGACCTGACCGTCCCGATCGTCCTCGAGGCGACGTCACGTCATCAGGAGGAACTCGTCCGGCTCTGCAACAAGAGTCTTGAGTTCGGCACTCGCCTGAAGACCGGGTCAGAAGGAATGCAGATCGAGGTCAGTCACCGGGACGACGTCCTGGGACTGATCCCCACGAAACACGTGGCCTGGATCCGGCCGCTGCTGCCCCTGGGAGCCGATGTACGCCTCGCCAGGCTGACCGGTTACGACAGCGACAGCGACCCCCTGTCCGCGACCGTCATGGTGACGCGGGTAGGACGGGCTCTGGCCAAGCTTGAGATCGCCACGGGCTCTAGATCAGCTGGCGTGGTAGCTGAGCCGAGGACGATCTACCTCTGGCGCGATGCCGAGGGCACCCCCCATACCAGTCTCACCAGCAGACACAGCGATCCCATCGCGCCGCACGACTGGGGCTACGGCGGCAGCGGACCCGCGCAACTCGCCCTCACGATCCTCGAGCACTTCCTGTCCGAGGAGGAGGCGTGGGCCCTGCACGGGGCCTTCAAGGACCAGGTGCTGGATCCGATGCCCTGGGAAGGCGGGGAGCTGAGCGCCGATCGCGTGAAACGCTGGATCAAGCAAGAGCAGGAGAGTCGCGTCTGCTGCTAGCAGCCAGGCGCTTCCGAAACATCCCATGAACGGCAAGAGGCCGGGCTCCCATCGCGGGGCTCGGCCTCTCGCATGTCCCAACGCCCAACATGTCCAAGAATACAAAACCATCCCCCAAACTCAAGCCGGCGGGCGGCCCCCAGCTGCCCGTACCGGTATTCACGGTCAAGCTCGTCCGCGAGCGCGACCACATGACCGAACAGGTCCATACACCGGCTGACGCAGCCCGCATCGCCTGTGAGCTCCTCGATGGCTACGACCGCGAGGCGTTTCTCGTGCTCGCGCTCTCCAGCTCAGCACGCATCATCGGTGCCCACGTGGCGCACGTAGGAACACTCGATGCCTCGATCGTCTCGCCCCGCGAGGTGTTTCGCTTCGCCCTGCTTACCAATGCCGCTCGATCATTGCGGCCCACAACCACCCCAGCGGCAATCTGGAAGTCAGCCGAGAGGACGTGGCTGTCTCGCGCTCACTCAGACAGGCCGGCGACCTCCTCGGCATAGTGCTGCTCGACTCCCTGATCGTCGGATTCGAAGGTGGGTACTCGAGTCTCGCTGAGAAGGGCCACCTCTGAGGAGCACGGAGGCCGTTCCCTCTCGGGTGCGGTTTCCTTTTTGCGGGGGTCGCCCGGCTCTAGATGAATTGAGCGGGCCTTTCCCGGTCATTAAAAGAGGGCGGGGAGGCCTCTGCAGGCACGAGAGGTGCTGGAGTCGTGTCTACAAAGCCTGCGTCAATAGCGGGGGATGGTTAGACGGAAGGCGCGCCGTACAGTGATATTGTGTCGGTTTATTGGGACTTGTACGAATCGACTACCGCCTGCGATACGCGTCCTCTGTAGGAGCAGTCTTCAATCGACTGTCCTGCTCACGACCATGGCGGAGGATCGCAGATGCGACATTGATCGCATTATGGAGGTGGAATCCGGGGCAGCCTCTCCTGGGAAGCAGGGGCACTGGTATCGCGGGGAGGTATTGACTCGGAGGGGATTATGTCATAAGCTGCCAGCAAGCGCAAACGATTGCGCTCAACCGCAGGACCGAGACCACACGCCAAGCTGCCATGGAAACGCAAACGCTTTCCCCGATCACTGAAGAGCACCGGAAGCAGTATCGTGAGCGGGGGTTCTTCATCCTTGAGAGCGCTATCCCTGACAACGAGCTTGAGAAGATCCGTGCCGAGTGTGCCGACCTGATCGCGGAGCAGGAGGCCGAGATGGACCGCCTGGGCACCGATGTTCTCAACCTCAGCCGGCGTAACAGCAGATACTTTGTCTTCCTAGCCTATAAAGACCGCCCACAGCTGGGAGGCTTCATCTTCAACGATCTCATGGCGGAGATCTGTCGCGCGACGATAGGGGACCAGGCCTACCTCTTCTGGGAGCAGTTCGTCGTCAAAGGCACCGACAAGAAGGGGGCCGCGTTCGGCTGGCATCAGGACTCGGGGTATGTCGACGGAAGGCACAAGCCCTACGTGAACGCATGGGTGCCTCTTGACGATGTCTCTGAGGCTAACGGCACCGTATACCTGCTGCCTTACGACGAGGCCGGGACTCGCGACAAGGTCGAACACACGGTGATGGAGAACGGCGATCGAGAAGGTTACTTCGGTGCAAACCCAGGGATTCCCGCGGTTTGTCCCGCCGGTTCGATCGTGGTCTTTTCCAGTACGTGCTTCCACCGTTCTGGCGCCAATTCCACCGATCGGATGCGCAGAGCCTATGCGCTGCAGTATTCGCCGGAGCCAGTGCTTGAGCCCGATGGGTCTCTCAAGGGCCTGGCAGAACTATTTGTCGAGAATGGCCAACGCGTCCGCTAGTTGACATGAACGTTGCAAAGCTTTCGGCCTCCGACGTCGATCGAGCCCGACGCCGCGCCGCACTGATCCTCGAGGAGGCCGGGATCACGCTAACCGAAGAGGAGCGCGCGAACATCGAGGTAGCTGATTTTGGGCTCGGAGACCTCGACCGAACGGGTCTAGAACTCGTGGTGTACGTCAACAACGACCGCTACTGCGCTAAGGAACTCGTTCTGTTCCCGCGCCAGACGTGCCCCGAACATCGGCATCCACCCGTGGGCAGCGATCCCGGAAAGACCGAGACCTTTCGTTGCCGGAAAGGACTGGTCTGGCTCTACGTCGAGGGCACCCCGACACCGAGTCCAAATGGGAAGCCGCCTCAGGGCGATGAGTCCCATTACACGGTCTTCCATGAAGTCGAGCTTCAACCCGGGGATCAATACACCATCCCTCCGGACACGCTTCACTGGTTTCAGGCCGGCGACTCTGGGGCAATCGTCTCAGAGTTCTCGAGTACCAGTCGCGACGACCTCGATGTATTTACCGATCCGCGAATAGTGCGCGTCCCGCCACCTCCGGAAGCTGATTGAGGTTGTGTGTGCGAGAGCGGTCACGCTCAGTGCCGGATGACGAACCATCAGCATAGTCCATCATAAAAGACGGACATGACCACGCCCGCAAGAAGGCGGCACAACAACTCGTCGAATGTCTGTTACGCTGAGTGATGTTGCAGAACGCGCGGGCGTTTCCGTATCCACGGTTTCACGCGTCCTGAGCAATCAGGCAGGAAAGTACAGGATCGCGACCGAGACTCAGGATACTATTCGTCGCGTAGCGAGGGAGCTCAAGTATCGCGGCAATCACGTCGCTCGGGGACTCCGGCTCAAGAAGACCTTTACGATCGGCGTACTCGCCCCGGACATATCGAACCCGTTCTTTGCACAGATCATCAAGAGAATCCAGAGTGCAGCGCATGCGCAGGGCTACAGCATTGTCGTCTGCAACACGGACGAGAACATTGATCTCGAGATAGAGCAGGTCAACCTATTGCACCGAAAGCAAGTTGACGGGCTCATCGCGATGCCTGTGGGTCAGCGCTACGATCATCTCGATGATTGGGTGCAGAAAGACCTTGGGCTGGTGCTGGTCGACCGCTGTTTCGACGACGTTGAGGCGCCGGGCATCTGCGTAGACAATTATCGCGGCGCCTACGAAGCGGTTGAGCACCTGGCCAGGTCTGGTCATCGTCGAATCGCCATTATTCAGGGCCTGCCAGGCACGTTCACCAATACGGCCCGGGTTGAGGGCTATCGCGATGCGCTTGCAGCGCACGACCTTCCGGTGGACGAAGCGTTGATCGTCGGCGGTGATTTTCGGCAAGAGAACGGCTATGTCGAGACCAAGCTGCTGGTCAACCTTGCTGACCCGCCCACGGCCATATTCGCCACCAGTGACCTGATCACGCTCGGGGCCCTCACGGCTCTGGCTGAGGAGGGGCTCGAGATTCCTCGCGACATGTCGATGATCGCCTTCGACGACTTCGATTTCGCGCCCCACCTCAGATGTCCGCTCTCAGTAGTCTGGCAGCCAAAGGAGATGATGGGTGAGCTGGCGGTGAAACTCTTGGTTGAGCAACTCAACGGCGAGCGCCGCGATCCTAAGCGGGTGATTCTTCGACCGAAGCTGATTGTACGAGACTCGGTGGCCCGTCGTACGGACGATTAGCCAATGGGTCGGTGACCCAAGTCCCGTATTCAAAGCCTTTGCGCACCGGTCGATTTTTTTGCGCTAACGATTGCGTTAATGGGCGCCGTGTTGTTAATTGGAGGGCCTCTTCGTTGATCCTTCGCAGACGCGGCTGGCTCTCGAGGCCTCTTTAGGCTAGTTCATCGGGCCAGTGCCGGACAAGATTGCCCGGCGTCGGATTCCGAACTCGTTGCTTTGCCCTTCAATACGCGCCATAAGTCCGTGCACAAACGATTGCAGTCGACCGCAACCCTGTTCGGCCCGTGCAGGCATGTGCTCGCAACCTTCGTGCTCGCCGCTCTCGTCGCCGGGTGTTCTCAAGAGTCGAACCCGCTTGCGCCCTACGACGGGCATCGAGACCTGGAATTCCTGCACGTCACCCAGAGCTTCACCCCCGACATTCAGTGGGTTGGTGGCCGCGTCGCCGCCGTGGGCGTCAACCGGGGTAGCCAGGCAGGACTCGACTCGACGCTGGTCTGGTTGCGGATGGCCTCTGACAACAGCATCAGTTCCGTGGTAACCGTTGGGCCGAATTTTGACGCGGCGCTCGTTGAGAGCTTCGGTGGGGTTCCTGCATCCGAGATTGACGACGACGAGACCTACACCTTCTGGATTGCCGCGGCCTCTGCCGTCGATGCGGGACTAGTGCCTGGCCAGTACCCCTCAGGTGCTTTTGCGGATACGACAATCTCGTTCCAGCTTGTGATGTTCGGACAGGGGGGCGGCGATCCCAACCTGGGTGTGCAGTTTCGCGTGATCCGCGACGAGAGCCTGATCGAGGGCGAGCAGTTCGTGGTGTCGTGGACGCCAGAGAACCTCGCCTTCCGGCAGCTTGCCATTCGTCAGGCAACTGTAGGCGGTTGGACAAATTTGATCTGGCACATCCGTACGCCCGAAGGTGAATCGCCGAGCATCACGACGCCTCTCGTCATCGGGGAGGCACCCGACGGAGTGCAGGAAGTGATTTCCTTCCCCGAGTCGGGCTTCGAACCCGCGACGCATTTGTTGTGGGCCAATACGGACGGGTGGAATGAGACCTTCCAGCCCTCAGCGACCGGTTATGCGTGGTTCCGGATCCTTGCGGCCAACTTCCCCAACTGACGACTGTGGCTACCCCCCTTCGCCTGAATCTGCGCTCGGCACCTTTGAGCACGCTACTGCTGCTCTTCTGTTTGGCAATTTTGCCGCTGCATCTCGGTGGTTGCCGAGGCAGCGAGGCAGACGATGGGCGCACGCGTGTCGTGTTCTGGCACTCTTTCGTGTCGTCGACCATTCCCGCTCTGGAGGAACTCGTCGAGCGATTCGAGGAGGAGCATCCGCATATCCGGTTGCACGCGCAATATGTGCCCGGTGGCGACGCCCTCATTCAGCGCCTGATCAACGCCGTGCGGAGCAACACCGCACCGGACAT
>JBJHBB010000105.1:0-2922 GCA_050485265.1 Rhodothermales bacterium
GTCGTGGATGACGAACTCGTACGTGGAGGCGGGGGAGCCGACCTTCGGCCTCGCCGTCAGTTCGGTCGCGTACCCCGTGCTGGTGACGTAGTCCGTCATCGCAGTGGTGCGCGACGGGACGATGTTCGCCAGCACGAAGGTGGTGTAGCGCTCATCCGGGCTCACCTGGAGCTGCTGCACCGTCCGGTCACCGTAGTAGTAGGTCGGGGGGAGGCTGCGGGCCATCTCGTCGCGCTCCCGCGAGGCGCGCGCGAGGGAGTCCAGCCTCGCGCGCTCGCGCAGCACGTCGAAGAGGTCGAGCTGCTGCTGTTCCAGGAACTGTTGCTGCTCGTCGAGGGCTGCGTCCTCGGCTGCCCGGCCGCTTCGCATGTCGGTCAGGCGCACGTACGCGGGGCCCGCGCCGGAGAGGTCGAGGGCGAACACGTTGTTCTCGCGCGTGAACAGGACGCGCTGGTCGTTGCCGGGGGCGAATCGCGGGTTGGCTTCGCTCTCCGGGGTGGCGGTGAGCTGCCGCAGGCTCCGGGACCCCAGGTCGTACAGGAAGAGGTCGCCGTGGCGCTGGAACACGCGCCGCGAGAAGTCAGAGCTGTACTCGTGCCGGTTTACGTGCCAGCCGCTGAAGCGCGGCGCGAGGCTCCGACGGTCCTCGATGGGGACCTGCTCGTAGGCGCCGCCGCCAGCAGGGACCCGGAAGAGGGAATCGGCGGGGAAGGCGCCAGCGGGGTTCCACTCGAAGTACGCGTACCGGCCGTCGTCGGTGAAGTAGACGCTGCTGGGCCACGCGCCAATCCACGTCTCGGGCGCCTGCATGATCAGCGGGACCGTCAGCTCCGGCCGTTCGACGGGCTGCGCGTCGGCGATGGGGGACCACAGGATGAGAACCGCCAGCGGGGCGATGGCGAAGCGGGGCAGTCGGCTGAGCATGCGCGCGGGATCGTTGGGGAAGCGGGTGAAGCTACCGACGCGCCCCCGCCGGCCGCGAGGGCAGATTGCAACCCCAACCTCGCGCCAACCCTGTCGGCGGCCTCGCGTCCACTCCGCAGGCATCCGGGCCCGGCTGGCGATCGCTCCCAGCGTAGGGCCTACGCGCGCGACAGGGATGGGCGACTCCCCGTCACCAAGAACAGGCCTCAGCGCACGCCGCGCACGGATGAACCGGGGTGAATTGCCTTCACGCGCCACCCCACTTCCCACTCCGATGACTGCGACTCGACTGCACGCTCGTGGTGCCGCCTGCATAGCCGCCGCCCTCGCTCTCGCTGCCTGCGGCGACCGCGTGCCCGTTCACGCTCCGACTGGCGACGTAAGGCTGCATCCCGCGACGATCTACGATGCGGCCCCCTCCGACGCGGTCTATTCGCCATTCAACCTCCGCGTCGAGCCGATGGAACGGCTGATGCTGGTCAACATCGAACAGGATCCTGACGAGGTGTACATCGGCTTCGAGCCGCAGGTCTTCGATGACCCGGAAACCGGGACCGGGATGCTGGTGATCGCCTATCGTGCCGACGGTCTGGTCGATGTATACCATCACCCGGACCTGCAGATGGCCGATAAGGATTACGGCATCGTAGGTAAAGGCCTGGCGAACATGGCCGAACGCCCATTCCCGGGCGCGCGCTTCACTGTCAGTCCCACCGGCGTGGACCTGTACTTCGCCTTCGACGACACCCAGGGTAGGCCGATCGAGGTGATGATTCGGGAGGATGGCCACCGCCCGACCAAGCCCTTTGGCCTGCTGGCGCCGCTGGGCCACGGTACAGCGGAGCCGCCCTACATGCCCGTCTTCCTGCTTCACGACTTCTACTTCGTACGCAGGGCCGGAACGCAGGCTCACGTGATGGTTGATGGCCGGAGCCACCGCCTGGACCGCCTCCCGCTTCCGCTCGATGGCCGGCGAATGCTCTTCAGCCGCTACTCCCCCGATCTCCTGCTCGTCCGGTGGAACACGGCGCACGAGGGAGCGCTGACCCCGCTGGCGCCCACGAACGGCCACGTCGTGGAACACGATGGCGTATTCGACCTGGTCGACAACGCCGGCCGGAGCGAGATCCTGCGCATCCGTGGCGGTCACGGACAGCGCGAGCTTGCAATCGACTTTCGTCCCGCCTTCCCCGATATCACGAGCCTCCGCGACGGCGCGCGCGTGGTCGGAGAGTTCACCATCAGTGGTGACCCGTCGGTCGGCACTATCGCCGGCGCCTACCGAGTCGCGCGAGACGGAGACGTCGTGCAGATCGTGGTTCACCCGAGCGGTGGGTGGGTCCCCAACGAACGCCGCCTGGTCCTGCGCTTCATGTATGCGCGAGTCGATGCGTTCAAGAACTGGCCCAGGGACTATCTCTGGGAGGCCCGAGTCACGCTTCCGGACGACGGCGACCCCGTCATCTCGTCCGGCTGGCGGCGGCTGTCCGGTCCGTCCGCGGGATGAGTCGTTGCGGTCCCATCGCCCGAAATCTGCCCCAGAGCCTGCCCCGAACGGCTGTTTGCGGTCACGGGCGATGACAACGAATCAAGGAGGAGATGGGCCTTATCCACCCATGCCGCCCTTACAACCCCTGCACAACCCCTCAGGTACTCACGTGACACGCGATCTACCGCCGTCCCGCTCGGAACGGATCCGAATCGAGCAGCACAGTTCGCTCGGAATGCTCTGGTTCGCCTCCTGGCTCTTCACGATCGGTTTCCTTCACCTAACGTTCTGGAAGGCCGTGCTGGCCGTGCTGATCTGGCCTTACTACATCGGCGTTGCGCTGAGCGCTGGTTGATTCGGTGAGCCGCGAGAAGGGTCAGGCCCGCGGAAATGCGTGGTCCGCCCCCTTTCGTAGGCGCTCTGCGTAAGCGGTCCAGAATCGGAGAATCACCGACTTTCGTGCAGATGGAAGTCGGACCTTCGCTTGCCGTCGGGCCTGGGTCATGAGC
>JBJHBB010000105.1:2932-7025 GCA_050485265.1 Rhodothermales bacterium
CATGAGCCACGCCAGACACGTGCCTGCTGCCGACCCACTGCGTCCCGCAGGGGCGTTCTGGTCGGGCTCCGAGCAAGGCGTACTGGGCGCCCTCCAAACGCGGCCTGGCGGACTGACGACTGCTGAGGCGCGGGCCCGGCTGGCGCAGTATGGTCACAATCGAGCAGCAGGCCGGCGAAAGAGTGGAACGACGAGGCTGCTTGCGGCCCAGTTTCGGAGTCCCATCACGCTCCTCCTTGCCGGCGCCGCGATGCTGTCGCTTGCCCTCGGCGAGAGCACCGACGCGCTCATCATCCTGGGCATCCTGCTCGCCAGCGGGTCTCTCGGCTTCTGGCAGGAGCACCGCGCCTCGACGGCAGTGGAGGCCCTGCTGGCGCTCATCAAGACGCGAGCCACCGTCCTTCGGGACGGGGTGCCGGTGGAGGTGCCTCTGGAGGACGTCGTTCCGGGGGATGTGGTGTTCCTCGAGGCCGGAAGCCAGGTGCCCGGCGATGCGCGCCTGATTGAGGCTCGCGATCTGTTCGTGGACGAGGCCCTGCTGACCGGCGAGTCCTTCCCCACGGAGAAGTCCCTCCATGCCGTCGAGCCTGATGTGCCGCTTCCCGAACGCACCACGTCTGTGTTCCAGGGGACGCACGTGATCAGCGGCACCGCGCGTGCAGTCGTGGTCCTGACCGGGGCCCAGACACTCGTCGGGCAGATCTCCGACACGCTCGCCTCGGCACCGCCTGTTACGGCGTTCGAGCAAGGCATCCGGCGATTCGGATTCCTCCTGATCGAGGTGGCCGTGGCCCTGGCACTGGTGATATTCGCCATCAATGTGGCACTCGATCGACCGGTGCTGGATGCGCTGCTCTTCACCCTCGCGCTCACCGTCGGCCTCACCCCGCAGCTACTCCCGGCGATCATGAGCGTCACGCTTTCGCGCGGGGCGATGCGGATGGCGCGGAAGAAGGTCATCGTTCGGCGGCTCGCCGCCATTGAGGACATCGGGGAGATCGATGTGCTTTGGACGGACAAGACCGGCACGCTCACCGAGGCCACAGTCCGGGTCGAGGGCGCCGTCAGACTTGACGGTTCGCCCTCGGACAAGGCGCTCCGCTACGCGTACCTGAACGCGAGCTTCGAGTCGGGCTACGCGAATCCCATCGACGATGCGCTCCGGGCGTTGCAGCGCGACGACGTCGACGGATACGCCAAGGTCGACGAGGTGCCCTACGATTTTCAGCGCAAGCGCCTCAGTGTGGCCGTCTCTCGCTCGGAAGAGCGGCTTCTGATCACCAAAGGCGCCGTAACGAACGTGCTGGAAATCTGCTCTTCGGTGGAGACCGAGGACGGGGTCGAGGCGCTCGACCTGCATCGCGCGACCATCGACGAGCAGTATGAGCGGCTGAGCAGACAGGGGTATCGCTGCCTTGCGGTGGCGTACAGAGACGTCCCCGTCAGCGGCCCGGTGGACCGCTCGGACGAACACGGGATGACCTTTCTGGGGCTCCTACTGTTGCTGGACCCCCCCAAGGGGGATGCGGCATCGAGCCTGGCTTCCTTGCGCGAGCTCGGCGTGCAGGCTAAGGTGATCACCGGTGACAACCGGCACGTCGCCGCTCGCATCGCGCGCGATGTGGGCATCGATGCGCAGTCAATCCTCACCGGGGACGCCATCCGACGCCTCGGCGATGCGGCGCTCGTCCACCGGGCGGCCCGGACGTCGGTGTTCGCCGAAGTGGAGCCGAACCAGAAGGAGCGGATCATTCGCGCTCTGCGCACGGGAGGGGCCGTCGTGGGGTACCTCGGCGACGGCATCAACGACGCCGCGGCCCTCCACGCTGCCGACGTCGGGATCTCGGTGGATTCGGCCGTTGACGTGACGAAGCAGGCGGCCGACATCGTCCTGCTGGAGAAGGAGCTGGGCGCGCTCGTGGACGGGGTGCGCGAGGGGCGCGGTGCTTTCGGTAACACCCTGAAATATGTGTTCATCACGACGAGCGCCAATTTCGGCAACATGTTCTCGATGGCGGCCGCCTCGCTCTTCGCCCCCTTCCTGCCGATGCTGCCTAAACAGATCCTACTATTGAACGCCCTCAGCGACCTGCCTGCGATGGGCATCTCGACAGATCGGTTGGATCCGGAACTGGTGGACCAGCCGCGTCGGTGGTCTATGAGCGGAATTGCCCGATTCATGGCGGTGTTCGGCCTGATCAGCTCCATCTTCGACTTCGCCACGTTCGGAACGCTGCTGCTCCTCAGCGTCCCCGCCGACGTTTTTCGCACGGCGTGGTTCATCGAATCCGTTCTATCGGAGCTGCTGATCCTCCTCGTCATCCGGACCAGGCGGCCCTTCTATCGAAGCCGCATCGGCCCCGTGCTGCTCGGTACGAGTCTGGCCGTGGCTGCGGCCGTCCTCAGCCTGCCCTTCACCCCGCTGGCGACGCCCCTCGGATTCGCGCCGGTGCCGGTTGTGATCCTGGTTCTTCTGGGGATCATCCTCGCCGCATACGTCGCGGTCTCCGAAGTGACGAAGCACGTCTTTTTTCGCCGCATCGCCCTGTGAGCGGGCAACGGCGATCAGCCGCCTATCCTGAGCCGGTCGGGCACGTCGTTGCGCTGCCGCTCCGGATTGGCGACCGGTCCCGTGAGGGGTGTGTCCATGGCGGTCACGAACGGCCCCACTACCGAGAACAGGAATTCCTGCTGGAACTCCACCCAGTCCGGCTCCAGGCGCCCGTCCCCGTCCGTGTGCCCTTCGATGTCCAGGTAGAAGGTGCGTTGCCAGCCCGGGAAGCGCTTCTCCGCCTCGCGCAGGAGGTCCACCACGGCGGTCGCTGCGGCCTCGAACGTGTCGTCCCGATTCACGATGTAATAGACGGACACGCTGTTGTCGAAGTTCATCGACACGCCCGGCACGTCGGGCTTGTTGTAGACCGGCTCATTCATGGCTCCCCGCTGGCGAAGTGAGCCGGGAAGGTATTCGGGCGGGGGCCGTGGCCCCAACCGCCAGCGGGGGCCCTCCCGAGAAATCCACGACTTCTAGTCGAGGCCCGACACGATCGCCGTGGCGTCGTGCTCGTCGAACGGTTTCCAGGCGGGAGCGGCCGCGGCCGTCTCGTGCCCCGCTGGCGCCGCTGGCAGGCGGAGCGAGAACACCGAGCCCTCGCCGGGTTGCGTCTCGACGGTCACGCCGGCGCCGATCAGGTCGATCAGGCGCTTGGTGATGGCGAGGCCGAGGCCGGTGCCTGAGGGCTGCTCGCGGTCGTCGTCCTCTCGTCGGAACGGCTGGAAGAGGTGTGGCAGGAACTCCGGGTCCATCCCGCGGCCGGTGTCGGCCACCTGCACGAGGGCGCCCTCCCCTTCGCGCGCGACGGTCACGCGCACGCTGCCCTCCTCGGTGAACTTGATCGCGTTCCCCACCAGGTTGGTCACGATCCGGTGAAGGAGGTGCGGATCGGTCAGGCAGTGCACAGGATCCCCGATGATTTCGAGGCGCAGGGACCGGGCTTCGGCAAGCGGCTTCAGGAGGCGCGCCGCATCGCCCACCTCCGCGGCGACGTCCGCCATTCGGAAGGAGGGCCGTACCTGCTCCGCCTCGAGGCGTGCGAGGTTCAGGACGGAGTTGAGCGTGTCCAGCAGGCGGTGGCCGGACCTCTGGATGAGCTGGGCGTACTCGCGCGACTCCTCGTCCGCGATCTCCGCCAGCAGGTCGGCGAATCCGATGATCCCCGTGAGGGGCGTGCGGATCTCGTGGCTCATCGAGGCCAGGAAGTGCGACTGGGCCTGCGCGGCCTCTTCCGCATCCGAGCGGGCCTCCTCTGCGCGCGTGCGGTTGGCCTCCGCCTCGCGTCGGGCGGCGTCCGCCAGCCGGGTCGCGTCGCGCAGCGCCTCCTCGGTGGCCGCCTGCTCTGAGACGTCGATGGCGATCCCGATGACCTGCCGCACGGACCCGTCGGCGGCCATCAGCGGGACGATCCGGTTCTCGAAGGTCGCGCCCTCGAACGCGATCCGGAAACGCACGGGCTCGCCACCGAGCGCGCGGCGGACGGATCGCGTGAACCTTTCCTGATCCTCGTACACGTCGAACACGTTGGCTCCCACGAGG
>JBJHBB010000106.1:0-7006 GCA_050485265.1 Rhodothermales bacterium
CGGCTGGTCAGCCCGCGACGCAGGAGGGTCCGATGTCGAGCATCGCGGTCAGTGGCCTGGTCAAGTCTTTCGGGCGCCTGCGGGCGCTCGACGAGCTGGACCTCGAGGTAGAGCCGGGCGAGGTCCACGGGTTCCTCGGGCCCAACGGCGCCGGGAAGACCACGGCGATGCGCTGCATCGTCGGGGTCACACGTCCTGATCGTGGCGAGGTTCGGTGGCAGGGCGAGAGGATCGACCTGGCCGTGCGCCGCAGGACCGGCTACATGCCCGAGGAACGTGGGCTCTACCCCAAGATGCGGGTCGTCGAGCAGCTCGTGTACCTCGCTCGACTCCACGGTATGCCGCATCACGATGCTCGCGCGCGAGCAGGGATGCTCGTCGACCAACTCGGCATCGGTGACCGCGCGGATGATCCCGTCGAGCAGCTCTCGCTCGGCAACCAGCAGCGCGTGCAGTTGGCTGCGGCGCTCGTCCACGACCCGCAGCTGTTGATCCTGGACGAGCCGCTGTCCGGGCTCGACCCACTCGCCGTCGACGTGATGGCCGAGGTGCTGCGTGAGCAGGCGAGGACCGGCGTCGCGGTGGTCTTCTCGAGCCACCAGCTGGACCTGGTCGAGGACCTGTGCGAGACCGTGGCTGTCATCGCTCGCGGCCGCATCGTCCTGTCCGGCGAACTCGCCGCTTTGAAGCGGGCCGGCGGCGTGCGGCTACGTGTGGGCACGACCGCGTCGGAGGCGTGGACGGACCGACTGCCGGAGACCGCACGGGTCGTCGGCCGACAGGAAGGCCTCGTCTCGGTCGCGCTCCCCGCCGAGGCAGATGTCGGGCAGGTGCTCGATGCTGCACGTGTGGACGGCCGTCTGACACATGTCGCACTCGACGAGCCGCCGCTGTCCGAGCTGTTCCGTGCCGCCGTCGGCGGTGCGGAGTGAAGGCCGGCGGTGCCACGAGTGCTTCCTCGATCGTGCGGCTGATCGCCACGCGTGAGATCCGCCAACGCCTGCGCTCGCGCCTGTTCGTGGCGACCACGCTCGTGTTGTCGGCGCTGCTGCTGCTCGCGACCGTGATCCCGCTGATCGGCGGTGTGGTCCAGGTCAGCACGGAGGATCCCGACGCACCAGCCGCGCGCGTTCCGATCGCGATCACGGGCGGCCTCGACGCGGCGGGCAGCGCTGCCGTCGAGAGTGTCGTGCCTGCCGCCGAGTTCGTCGAGGTGGACGACGAGGCCAGTGCCCGTGCCCTGGTCGAGACCGGAGACGTGCAGCTGGCTATCGTCGAGGGCGAGCGGGTCCTGGAGCGGCCACCGGAGTCGGTCCTCGCCCTCGGTGCCGACCGGGCCGCGGCGCTCGCCGATGCCCTCGCCTTGGCGTCCGAACTCGAGGCCGCCGGCCTCGACGTGGCGTCGATCACGCAGGTGCTCGACGTGTCCCGCCTCCCGATCGAGGTGGTCGGTGACTTCGACCCGAACGAGCGGTTCGCCGGACTGCTGCTCGCGAACCTCGGCGTGGTGTTCCTGCTCGCGGTCCTGACGATGTACGTGACCATGATCGTCAACGGCATCATCGAGGAGAAGGGCAGCCGGGTCGTCGAGCTACTGATCGAGGCTGTGCCCGTCCGCCAGCTGATGGCGGGCAAGGTGATCGGCCTCGGGCTCGTCGGGCTCGGACAGACCGTCGTGTTGTTCGGTCCGGCAGCGACCGTGGTCGCTCTGGCCGGGACGATCGCCCTACCCGCGAGCGGTGTGGCACCACTGCTCGTCATCGTCGGCTGGTTCCTCGGCGGGTACGCGTTCTACAGCGTCGTCGCCGCAGCCTTCGGGGCGTTGGTGTCGCGTCCGGAGGAAGCGCAGGCGGTACTCACGCCGACCAGCGTGCTCATGGTCACGGGCTACCTCGTCGGGTTCTTCGCGATCAACGCACCTGACGGGACGCTCGCGACGATCGCGGGATGGGTCCCACCCAGCGCCCCGTACGTGATGCTCGTGCGTCAGCTGGTCGGGTCACCGTCGCTCGTCGAGGTGGTCGGCTCGGCGCTCGTCCTGCTGTTCTCCACCGTGGTCCTGGCCCGCCTCGCCGCACGCATCTACGAGGGTGGCATCCTGCGGATGGGGGCGCGCGTGCGCCTGCGCGACGCGTGGAGGGCGGCCCGCAACGAGCGGGTCTCGCGAGGTCAGTGACCGGGGAAGCGGGGCTCGCGGCGTTCGCGGGCAGCCGCCAGGCCTTCGCGGAGGTCCTCGGTGGCGTAGTTCGCGGCCTGACACGAGGCCTCGCGTCGCAGCGCGGCGTCGAGGTCGACGTCGGCAGCCAGCGTCTCGCGAAGCTGTCGGACCACGACGGGTGACGCGGTGGCGACCCGCTCGGCGAGCTCCAACGTGGCAGCGACGACCTGGTCGCCGGGGTGAGCTTCGAGCGCGAGCCCTTCGGCTGCTGCTCGCTCGCCGCTGATGATCGCTCCGGTGTAGAGCCACGCGGCGGCCCGTTGCTCGCCCAGAACACGGCGCAGGAACCAGGTGCCACCCATCCCGGGATGAAGCCCAAGACGGGAGAAGTTCAGACCGACCTTCGCATCCTCCGCCACGATGCGCAGATCGCACGCGAGGGCCAGGCACAGACCCGCTCCGATGGCATGCCCGTTGATCGCGGCGAGGACGGGGACCGGGAGCTCCCGGACGACGAGGAACCGCCGGTAGAAGGTGTACATGGTGTCCGACGCGTCGAAGCCATCGTCGCGGGTGCGCTGCGCAAGGTCCTCCAGCATGGCCAGGTCGCCACCGGCCGAGAACGCGGGGGGTCGTCCGGTGACCACCACAGCGCGCAATGACGGGTCGCTCGCGAGCTCGCGGCAGCGTTCAGTGAGCGCATCGCCCATCGCCGCCGTCATCGCGTTGCGATGAGCAGGATCGTCCAGGGTCACGAGCGCGACCCCGGACCCCAGCCGTTCGACCTCGACGCTCACGTCCCACCTCGCTCCCGGAGCGGCCGCACGACGAGCGAACGGCCCGCCCTGATGCTAGGGCGGGCCGTTCACTCGATGCAGGAACGAGGTCAGCAGCGCTCGAGCGTGCCGTCCGCGAGGGCCTGTTCCATGGCCTCTGCGACCTCCGGCATGAACATCTCGAACCCTTCGAGGTCCTCATCGGTCACGCAGGGCATGAACTCGATCATCATCTGGATCTCCTCGTCGGAGAGCTCCAGATCGAAGCCGAGGTCCAGGTCATCGAGGTCGCCCTCGAGGTCGAAGTCGCCGTCGAGGTCGAAGTCCTCCTCGTCGAACTCGAAGTCGCCGTCGAGGTCGAAGTCCTCGTCCTCGAACCCGAGGTCGTCACCATCGCCCATGCCGAACAGACCACGGTAATTTCCCTCCCAGCTCTTCGCCGCCTCCGGTTCCCGATTAAGGACAACGCAACCAGCGAACGCGAAGTCAACTTGGCCGCTCAGACAGTTCTTGCCGCGCTGAGCCTTTGCGGTGCGACTCTCGCTGCAGAACGTGGGCTCGATCTTCGCTCACGGTGTTTGTTGTGGCCGGAATCACTACCCAAATGGGAACTATTGGGCAAGCCAGGTGATCCTCCGAAAGTTTTCGAGCTGACGGCCGATCAAGCGATCGAACTATTGGACGCCGCAGTCAAGCATGCTGTGGCCAAAGAGCTTCCTTGGCGGACGGAGCCACTGCGACTTAAGCCGGCCAACAAGCTAGTGGCGTTAGTCCGTAAGAGCCAGGAACTAGCGGTAAGGAGTTCTGCCGATGAAGGAGGTGAGTGATGAAGGGGCTCACTGTCGGCCTTGATTTTATCACTGGACGCTGCGTCGCGGCGGACGTCTCGGATCGCGATAAGCCGGAATGGCCGCCTCATCCTGGAAGGGTATTCATGGCCCTGGCTGCAGCCTGTTTCGAAACGGGAGAGCCCCCTAATCAGGTCGCTGCGCTCCAGTGGCTGGAAGGCCTACCACCACCGTCCATTTTGGCTAGTGGCTGCAAGCTTCGATCGGCTGTTAAGTATTATGTTCCGGTAAACGACAAGATGTCGGACAGCAAGTCGATTCTACAATGCACGCCGGGCCTTACGCGATCAAAACAGGAACGCAGTTATCCCACTGCAATTCCAGATGATCCGCAAGTGCGATACGTTTGGCGGAATGTCGAGGTTGATGCACGTCATCTTGAGTCACTCGCGAATTTGTGTGCTGAGGTCATCCGTGTGGGGCACTCCTCTTCATTGGTTCGCGCGTGGGTGGAATTCAGCGAGGTCTTTACCGATCCATCAAAGGGTGCGCACGCGGAGTGGTGGCACCCAACAGATGAGGCGTCAAGTGCTCGATTTCGAGTTGTCGGCGAAGGGGAGCTTGACCGTTTGCGGACGGCTTGTAATTTCGATCAGATTGAACGTTTTGGCGACCTTAAGTGGATCATCGATTCGACCAAGGGCAAGGAGCGGAATGAAGCCAAGCTCGCTTTTGAAAAACTGGTTGGTCAGCCCTATAAGGCAGCACTGCGAGTGCCGGAACCTTCTCCAGCAGTCTTGGGGCTGTGGCAGGGATATCATAGAGAGTCAAAAAGGAAAGAATTAGTCCGATCTGGGGAACATTTTGATTCAGAACTAGTGATTCTCTCCCAATCGAGCGAACATCAGGAATCACGGGTCCTTGGCTCGCAGGATTGTCTCAGTTTAACGCAGTGTTTGCGAAAAACGGTGATGTCCCATCTGGGAGACCAGCCCATTCCAGAGTGGATAAGTGGGCATGACGCGGAGGGGAATCCGAGCAAGGTCCCTCACGTCGCGTATCTCGCTCTGCCGTTCGTTGGCCGTCAATATGCCGATGGTCATATCATGGGACTGGCATTGGCGCTTCCTAAACAGATTCCCGCCGAGGAACGAGGAGTTCTGTTGGGGAGGCTGTTGATGGACGAAACCGGCGAATATCGGCGTATTGAACTCAAACTTGGTGCACTTGGGCCCTGGGCACTCCAGCTTGAAACTAGATCGGATCGGCCACGATCGTTGCAAAATCGGTCGTGGACGGGCGACCATTCCGTTTGGGCTTCCGCGACGCCTGTTGTGCTGGATAAGTTTCCTAAGGCTTCCCGGTCGGAAGATCGCATCGCTTGGGAGCAAGAGGTCAGGAGCATTATTTCCGAGTCTTGTGTACGATCTGGTTTGCCAATCCCGGCCTCGGTCGATATCGATACCTCGTCATGGCTTATCGGCTCACCCAGGGCCTATCCGAAATCAAGACGAATTAGTCGCACTCGCGATCATGAATTAAGAGCGGCGATTGGGGATGGCTTTCCAATGATGCCGACCCGCTCGGGCAAACCGAGTCGTCCGCAAATTCATGTTCACCTCACTTTTCACGAACGGATCCGAGGGCCGGTGCTAATCGGTGCGGGTAGATTTTTGGGCTATGGTCTCTGCAAGCCATTTTTTCCAAGGATAAGAGAATCGTGAGTCGAAAGCAGCCAATGCCATCGCAGTTGGATCCACTGTCGATCGATGATTTTTCGGCCTTCTACCAGGCGGTGCATCGTCACTCTCCATTCCAATGGCAAATTCGGTTGGCCAATCTGGCATGCTGCGGAGAGTGGCCCCGTTACCTCAAGCTTCCGACCGCCAGTGGCAAGACTGTGGCTATCGATATCGCAATCTTCTCATTGGCCTACCAAGCGGCAGTGGAGAATCGCCCCAATGGACATCTGACCGCCCCACGGCGTATTTTCTTCGTGGTGGACCGACGGATCGTAGTGAACGATGCTTATCAGCGAGCAAAAAGAATTGCCGACGCCCTTCGCGAATCTCAGGATCCGATCCTGAACCGCGTCGCCGCATCTTTGCGATTCTTGGCGGGCCACGTTAGCCCGGAATCACCTGCCCTGGATTGTTTTGAACTGCGGGGGGGAATCTATAGAGACGACGCTTGGGTTAGATCTCCGCTACAACCAACCGTACTGGCTAGCACGGTCGACCAGGTTGGCTCTCGAATGTTGTTTCGCGGTTACGGTGTAACCGATCGCAATAGGTCGATTCATGCGGCACTCACTGCAAACGATAGCCTGATCATCCTAGATGAGGCCCATTGCTCAAAACCTTTTCGTCAGACCCTTGAATCGATCGAGCAGTATCGGGGGGCGACTTGGGCTGAAGACGTGGTAGAAACGCCATTTGTGTTCATTCAGATGACCGCGACCCCTCCACCGGACCAGGCTGTTGCTGCCCCATTCGAATTAACGCCGGTCGATTATGAAATCGATGTCGAGCTTGAGCGGCGTCATGGCTGCGCGAAACCTGTTGAATTGAAGGCTGTACTTGGTGCGAAAGGGAAAAAGCGTTACCTCGTGCTGGCTAAAGAGATGGCAAATCAGGCGGAACGGCTTGCAAAGGAAGTCGGTCTTCGCAAGATCGCGATCGTTGTCAACCGAGTTCAGCTCGCGAGGGAAGTCTTTGAGCTTTTGGAGAAAAACCATCGTAATCGGGTGTCGATGATGATCGGACGGATGCGACCGATCGATCGAGACCAGTTGACGGCGACGGTCCAAAATGAGTTTTCGTCTGATCCGAACAGAAAACTGGCGGAGGTAGAGCCGCACTTTGTCGTGGCTACGCAGTGCATTGAGGTAGGGGCGGATCTTGATTTCGACGGAATGGTGACGCAGTGCGCCAGTTTGGATGCCCTACGACAACGTTTTGGAAGGCTTAATCGCCTAGGATTATGGGACATTTGTCGAGGTGTAATTGTTGCGGCCGAAGCGGATATCCAATCCCCGGAAAAGGAATTGGACGACGGTAAGCCCCTCGATCCCATCTACGGCAACGCCTTGACTCGAACGTGGAACTGGCTGGACAGCTTGATTCGTGAAGTCAATGTTGGCCAAACGATTGACTTTGGAATCAGGGCTTTTGAAGCGCGGGCCGCCGAACTTGGCCCCGCGATCGAAACGTTGCTGGCACCGGCAGAAGATGCCCCCGTATTGATGCCAGCACACGTCGATATGCTGTGCCAGACGTCGCCAC
>JBJHBB010000107.1:0-6990 GCA_050485265.1 Rhodothermales bacterium
ACGCCGTTGACGACGCTCAACATCTCACCGTCCGGCGGCACGCACCCCGAGGGCTCGTAGCGCGGCGGGGCCAGCGGCGGCCCGGGGTCGCCGTCGAAGGCGGGGCCGTCGGGGTCCGGCTCGTAGTCGAGGTCCGCTTCGGGCTTTGTCGTGGCCCCGAACGCCTCCACGACCAGCATGGAGTGATGGGCGGTCAGGGCGCGGCCGTTCTCCGAGACGATGGTCGGGTGGTCGACGTTCTCCGCGTCGCAGACCTCCATCACCGAGAACACGACGGCTTTTGCGTACTCCTCGACCGAATAATCGATGGCGCCTGGCGAGCCCATCGCGCCCGCCTCGTAGTTGATCCCCAGCCCTCCGCCCACATCGATGTACTCGACGGGAATCCCGCGGCGGCGCAGGTGCGCGTACACGCGGGTGATCTCCTTGACGGCGCCCTTGAGAGCGTTGATGTCCGAGATCTGGCTGCCGAGGTGGAAGTGCAGGAGCGTCAGAGCCTCGGGCTGCTCGGCCTCCTCGAGGCGTTCGACGATGGTGAGGAGTTCGGGCGTCGAGACGCCGAACTTCGAGTGGTCGCCCCCCGAATCCGCCCATTTCCCCGAGCCACTTGCCGAGAGGCGGACGCGAACGCCGAAGCGGGGTGTCATCTTGCGCTCGGCGGCGATTCGCTCGATGGCGTCGAACTCGGTCAGCTTCTCGACCACCGGGATGACGTTCTTCCCCAGACGCTGGAATCCGAGCATCAGGCGGACCATCGGCGCGTCCTTGTACCCGTTGCAGATCAGGGGGATGGCGTCGTCCTCTAGCATGGCCAGCGTGGCCGTTAGCTCCGCCTTAGACCCGCATTCGAGGCCGAATCCGTAGGGCTGGCCTGCCTCGAGGATGTCCTCGACGACCTCGCGCATCTGGTTGACCTTGATCGGATAGACGCCGGAGTACACGCCCTGGTAGCCGGCCTCGTCGATCGCGCGGCGGAAGGCTTCGTTGAGCGCGATCACCCGAGTCTCGAGGAGGTCCTGGAATCGGATCAGCACCGGCGGCTGGATGCCCTGACCAAGCACCTCCTCGACCACGGCGTACACGTCGATCGGCAGGTCCGAGTTGTGCAGCGGACGGACGATCACCCTCCCCTGCTCGTTCACCCCGAAGTACCGATCGCCCCACGCGCGAACGTGGTAGAGGCGCTCGGCCTCCTCCCAGTTCCACTCCTCTGGATCGGTAGGAGCGTCGGGCAAGGGTGTCTCGATGTTCGCGTTGTGGTCGAGCAAGTCGGATGGGGGCGTTTTGGAACGGATCGGCCTGGGCGCCATATCGTACGGAGGCGTCGCGGTTCCCCCACGCCTCCGACGCGTAAACTTTCTCACTCCCCGGCTCGCACCCACTCCCCGACTACGATGCAAACGGTCACCGACCCCTCCACCCGCGTCCATACAGACTGGCCGGCCGTCGCACGCTTCATCGATCACCACTACCGCCATTTCAACGCGGCGGCTTTGCGAGACGCCGCCCGCGGCTACAAAGACCTGATCGATCGTGGAGGGAAGATGATGGTCACCCTGGCGGGTGCGATGAGCACGGCCGAGCTAGGGCTGTCGCTGGCGGAAATGATCCGCAGGGGAAAGGTCCACGCAATCTCGTGCACGGGGGCAAACCTGGAAGAAGACCTCTTCAACCTGGTCGCCCACGACCACTACGAGCGTATCCCCCACTACCGGGACCTCACCAAGGATGACGAGCAGTTGCTGCTCGAGCGCCACCTGAACCGCGTCACGGACACCGCCATCCCCGAGGGCGAAGCCATACGCCGAATCGAGGGAGCCATCGTCGAGGAGTGGCGCTCTGCGGAGAGCGAGGGGCGGCGGCACTTCCCCCACGAGTTCATGTACCGGCTCATCCGGTCGGGTGCGCTTGAACAGTATTACCAGATCGATCCGGCGGACTCCTGGCTGGTCGCTGCGTCCGAGAAGAACCTCCCGATGGTCGTCCCGGGATGGGAAGACTCCACACTCGGCAATGTGTTCGCCGCGCATTGCCTGGAAGGCGACGTGCAGAGCCCGGCCACGGTTCGCTCGGGGATCGAGTACATGATGGAGCTCGCCAACTGGTACACCGCCAACTCCGAGGGCGAGGGAATCGGATTCTTCCAGATCGGCGGTGGCATCGCGGGCGACTTCCCGATCTGCGTCGTCCCGATGCTGGAGCAGGACCTCCGTCGGCCCACCCCACTCTGGGCCTACTTCTGCCAGATCTCCGATTCGACCACCAGCTACGGATCGTACTCGGGCGCCGTGCCCAATGAGAAGATCACCTGGGGCAAGCTGGGACCGGACACCCCGAGCCATGTCATCGAGAGCGACGCAACGATCGTCGCACCGCTCATCTTTGCCTGGCTGCTTGGCACGGAGTAGCGCTAGCCCGAATTCGTCGGGACGGTGACCGTGGTGAAGAACGGCTGCGCTCCGACTCGTTTCCAGAAGGACAGCGCCTCGGGATTGCATTCGAGCACGCCGGCGCGGACCTGCGACACACCCTGCCCGCGGGCCCAGTGGATGACGGCTCGAATGAGTTCCCTCCCCAGGCCTCGCCCGCGAGCCGCCGGGGCAACGAACAACTCGTTGACGTAGACCTCCATCCGCTCTTCGTACACCGCCGCCGGCCAGTACGGATGCGCCGTCACCAGGCCCACGCATTCACCTTCTACCTCAGCGACGAAGACTCCGTGGGCGGGGCTCCTCACCCAGACTCGGAAGTCGTTCGACCAACGCTCCTCGGCGCTGTCGCTGCGACGAAGACGGGGCTCCATGCCCTCGTGCTCGTCCTGGAGGTCTCGCCAGAGCCGCACGCAGGCACGCAGGTCCTGGTGCCGCGCAGGTCTGACCAGGCTATGACGCGACTCGTACATCGGACCTCGAGGCGATTCGGCCCTGTGACTGCAACAGCTCAGCATTGAGGATCGCTCCGCCCGCGGCGCCACGGATCGTGTTGTGCGAGAGGACCACGAACTTCAGTCCAAGCACCGGGCACGCGGCGACGCGCCCCACGCTCACCTGCATTCCGCGCTCGCTCATCGCATGGAGGCGTGGCTGGGGGTAGCGCCCGTCCTCGAAAACACGCAGCGGTCGGTCAGGCGCGGAGGGGAGATTCAGTCCAGCGAGCGGTGAGGCCCAGGATCGCAGCGCGTCGGTTGCCTCTTCAAGTGATACGTCCTCGACGAGTTGCACCGAGACACATTCGAGGTGCCCGTCGACTACCGGCACGCGGTTGCACTGAGCTGAAATGGTGATGTCCGCTTCCTGCACCGCGCCGTCGACGAGTGATCCGAGGATCTTGCGCGGCTCGGTGGCCACCTTGTCTTCCTCACCTCCAATGAAGGGGACGACGTTGCCGACCGCGTCCAGCGATGCGACTCCTGGATACCCAGCACCGGACAGGGCTTGCAACGTCACCACATGGACCTTCGCGATCCCGAAGGCGTCGTGCAGCGGCTTCAGCGCCATCACCAGTCCGATCGTGGAGCAATTCGGATTGGTGACGATGTATCCAGGTCCTCGCTGCCGATCGATGAGCGCGGTGTGATCCGGGTTCACTTCCGGAATCAGCAGCGGTACATCCGGGGCCATGCGATGCGACCGCGCGTTGGAAATCACTGCGAACCCCGCCTCGGCAAAGGCACGCTCGATCTCCGTCGCGGGGCCGGCGTCGAGACCGGAGAACACGACGTCGCACTCCGCAAACCGATCCGGTTCGCACGGCAGCACCTCCATCTGAGACACGCGCTCGGGGAGTTCGGAGGCCGCGACCCAGTTGGCGGCGTCCCGATACGACTTGCCGGCCGAGCGCTCAGATGCGCCGAGGGCGGCGACCTCGAAGGTCGGGTGCGCGTCCAGCAACTGGATGAACGTCTGTCCGACGGCGCCGGTCGCTCCGAGAACGCCTACTCGCATGGGCTGAGGAGAAGATGAAGTGGGGAGGCCTGTTCGGCCGATGCGCGTACTACCTGGAACGAAGTCTGTTCGCCGGGCCCGGAAGTAGCTTGCCGCCAACAGCCCAAACAACCGAACTCAGTCCGATGTCGGCACGAATCATCGATGGAAAGGAAATCGCAGCTGCCGTCCGATCGGATGTTCGCGAAGGCGTGGAGCGCCGGCTGGCGGCAGGCCATCGTGCTCCAGTGCTGCGCGTGGTGCTGATCGGTGACCACGCCGCGAGCGCCTCCTACGTGCGCGGCAAGGTCAAGGCGGCGGCCGAGGTCGGCATCGACAGCCAGACCATTCAGCACCCATCCTCCATCACCCAGACCGACCTTCTGCGGATCATCGACGCGCTCAACAACGACCCCGACGTGGATGGCATCCTGGTGCAGCTTCCCCTCCCCGACCACATCGACGAGAGCGCAGTAATCCACGCTCTCGACCCGGAGAAAGACGTCGACGGCTTCACGCCGGAGAACGTGGGCCGCCTGGTCATCGGCGAGGAGGCCTTCGAACCCTGCACGCCGGCCGGAATCGTCGAAATGGTTCGTCGGAGCGGTGTCGAGACGGTCGGCGCACACGCCGTCATCATCGGTCGCAGCAACATCGTCGGCAAGCCCATGGCCAACCTGCTGCTCCGCAAGGGGCTCGACGCCACGGTGACCGTCTGTCACAGCCGCACACGCGACCTTCCGGCGCTCTCCCGGCAAGCGGACATCCTGATAGCGGCGATCGGCAGAGCCGAATTCGTGAAGGGGGACTGGGTGAAGGAGGGCGCGACGATCATCGATGTCGGCATCAACCGGGTGGACGACTCGTCACGTGAGCGAGGCTACAGACTCGTGGGAGACGTCGACTTCGAGGCCGCCAGAGCGCGATCATCGTGGATCACACCCGTACCGGGAGGCGTGGGGCCGATGACCATCGCGATGCTGCTCAGCAACACGCTGCGCGCGGCGGACCGCCGAACGGGCCACGACGCCTAGCCTCCGGAACACTTGGTGGAATCCATCGGTGAAGGAGGGGCATCTCACCCACCTGCATCTCCATGCAACTCGGAATCGTCGGCCTCGGCCGAATGGGCAGCGGCATCGGCCGCCGCCTGATGCGCGCCGGTCATGACGTCGTCGGCTATGACCGCAACGAAGACGACGTCCACTCCCTGGCCGAGTTGGGTGCGACACCCGCGCTGACGCTCGAGAAGCTCTGCGCCTTGCTCGATACTCCGAGAGCGATCTGGATGATGGTGCCCGCCGGACCGATCGTGGATGCGGTGATCGCCGACCTGCGGCCGCACCTCGATTCTGGGGACATTCTCGTCGACGGAGGCAATTCCTACTACAAGGATTCGATGCGCCGCGCCGAGGAGCTTGCCGAAGCCGGAATCCGCTACGTGGACGTCGGGACGTCGGGTGGGGTCTGGGGACTGGAGGGCGGCTTCAGTCTCATGGTCGGCGGCGATGAGACGGCCGTCGACACGCTTCGACCGCTGCTCGAAGTCCTTGCTCCTGCTGCCGACAAGGGCTGGGCGCACCTCGGACCATCCGGCGCGGGTCACTTCACCAAGATGATCCACAACGGCATCGAGTACGCGATCATGCAGGCCTACGCCGAGGGGTTCGCCGTTCTGGCCGAGAAGAAGGAGTTCGACCTTGACCTCGGCGATGTGCGGCGGACATGGCAGGACGGTAGCGTGATCCGCTCGTGGCTGCTGGAACTCATCGGCAACGCACTCGAGGCCGAGGGCATGGACCTGGCCGACATCCAGCCCATCGTGCAGGATTCGGGGATGGGCCGCTGGACCGTGCAGGAGGCCATCGACCTCAACGTACCGGCGCCGGTCCTCACACAATCACTCATCCAGCGAATCGAGTCGCGCTTCGCAACCGGCTTTCACTACCGCATCCTGGCCGCGCTGCGTAATCAGTTCGGCGGGCACGTGGTCGAGCGCGCGGGACCTCCCCCTGACTCTCCCTGACCCGGGCCGCGATGCTCTTCGTACTCCTCGGCGGCACAGGTGACCTCTCACGCCGAAAACTGATTCCGGCACTCTACCGCGCGTTTGGCAAACGCGATGGCGACGAGATCGCCGTCCTCGGATCCGGCCGTAGTGAATGGGACGACGAGCGCTACGTCCGCGAGGCTATATCCTGGCTGGCTGATGCCGACCTCGACGGCCGCGATGCCGAGGAGTGGTGTCGCCGCACGCTCGCCTATCAGGCCATGGAGGACGCCGGAAACCTCGATAGCGTCCTCGATCGCGCCGAGCAGATAGTCAAGGATCGGGGATTGAGTGGCGAGATCGCCTACTACCTGGCACTCCCCCCTCAGATTTTTCCGGATGTCATCCAGGCGCTCGGGACGCGCGACACGGGATGCGGTGACCAGGTCCGGATCATCGTCGAGAAACCCTTTGGACGCGACCTGGAGTCGGCGCGCAAGCTCAACGACCTCGTCCACGAGCATTTCGACGAGAAGCAGATCTACCGCATCGACCACTACCTGGGGAAGGACACCGTCCAGAACCTGCTCGTCTTTCGTTTCGCGAATGCCATTTTCGAGTCGCTCTGGAATCGCGAGCACATCGAAGCCGTCGAAATCACGGTCGCCGAGGATGGCGGCATCGATGGTCGTGGCGGCTACTACGACAAGGCGGGGGCCGTCCGCGACATGGTGCAGAACCACCTTGCGCAGCTCCTGACGCTGACGGCGATGGAGGTTCCGGCGCGCTTCGACGCCGACGGTATCCGCTCCGAGAAGATCAAGGTGCTGCGTTCGATCCCACCCATAAACGCGGGCAACGTCGTCTACGGGCAGTACGCCGGGTACAAGGACCACGGCGACGTTCCCGAAGTATCGAATACGGAGACGTTCGTCGCGCTGCGAGCGTACGTGGATAACTGGCGCTGGCAGGGTGTGCCATTCGCTCTTCGCACCGGCAAGCGCTTGAAGGAACGCGTCACCGAGATCGCCGTGTTCTTCCGGTGTCCGCCGGTGCACATGTTTGGTGGTCCGGAGT
>JBJHBB010000108.1:0-6974 GCA_050485265.1 Rhodothermales bacterium
GACGCGCTCCGTCGGGTGGATGACGAGGCCCTCGACGCCGTCGCGGACGGCGACGAGCTGGGTCTCACTGTGGAGGAAGAGCCACGCAGCATCGGTGTGGAGGAGCTGCAACGCGTCGGCGTACAGCTGCTCGCGCAGCGAGTCGTCGGCCGTCGAACGCGCGTCATCCAGGAGCTGATCGACGAGCGCGTTGCTGTAGAACGCGCGGTTCGAGCCAGCCGGCACGTGCTGCGAGGTGTGGAACAGCGCGTAGAGGCCGTAATCGGCGTCACCGGTCACGGTACCCCAGCCGAGCATCGCCATCGGAACGGTGTTCTCGGCGGCCGCACGGTTCGTGAACTCGAGGTACGACGACCACTCGAGCGTCTCGATCTCGGCGTTGATGCCGACCTCGGCGAGCTGGCTCTGGATCGCCTCGCTGGTCTGGATGTCCTGGAGGTAACGGCCGCTCGGGCTGTACAGCGTGGTGCTGAAGCCATCCGGGAAGCCGGCCTCGGCCAGGAGGGCGCGGGCGCGCTCGGGATCGTACTCGTACGGCCCGACGGGCGAGTAGCCGAAGATGCCGGGGGCGATCGCGGCGTCGCTCGGACGCACGGCGCCGCCGAAGATGAACTCGGCGATCTCGTCCTTGTTGACGGCGTAGTTGATGGCTTGACGCACGCGACGATCGGTGAACGGCTCCTGCGTGTGGTTGAAGTAGATGTAGATCGTCCGCAGGCTCGACACGTTCTCGACCGTGATGTTCGGGTTCGCGTTCAGGCGCGCGATGTCCTGCGGGGGAACCCGGACGGCCACGTCCGCCTCGCCACTCTCGACGAGCGCCATGCGGGTCGTGTTCTCCGGCACGGCCAGGAAGACGACGCTCGAGACGCCCGGCTGCTCACCCCAGTAACCGTCGAAGCGAGCGAGGTCGATGCGGCTGCCGCGGTCCCACGACACGAAGCTGAACGGACCCGTGCCGACCGGGTTCTCGTTGAACGCCTCGCCGTACTGCTCGACGGCGGACGGCAGGACGATCGCCGTCGTGTTGTGCGTGAGGTGCGCGAGGAACGGAGCGAACTGGGAGCTCAGCGTGAACGTGAGCGTGTAATCGTCGACGACCTCGACGGAGGTCACGCGGTCGAGGAGGAACCGGAAGGTGAACGCGTTGGCGGGGTCGAGGAAGCGGTCCATGCTCCCCTTGACGACCTCGGCCGTCAGCGGCGTGCCGTCGTGGAAGACGACGTCCTCACGCAGCGTGACCGTCCACGTGAGACCGTCCGACGACAGGTCGGCACCGGTGGCGAGGTGCGGCACGATCTCGCCTTCCGGCGTCAGGTCGAACAGCGTCTCGTACATGTGGCTGACGACCGTTGCCGACGGTGAGTCGGTGACGTCGTGCGGGTCGAGCGACACCGCGTCCGTGCCCTGAGCGATGGTGAGGGTCTGCGCCATGGACCACGTGAGGGCCAGTGCCATGACGAGCGCTAGTGCGATCCGGATCGAACGATGGAACATCCGGTCTCCTTTCGGCTGAGCCGACGAGTGTGGAGCCGCGCTACGGGACGTGACGGTGCGCCGATCGCATCCGCTCGTACCCCGTTCGTGGCAACTCGAACCACAGCGTATGGAACGCGCTACCCAAGCGTCAACCACTCGTCATGGCCCGAGGTCGCCGAGACCTTCATCTCGTGCTCATGAACGACGGGGATGTGCCGTCCCCGGTGCCGAATCCGGTCGGACCCGTCAGGAGCCGAGCCACTGCGGACCACGGATGGGAGGGCAACCAACCGGCAACCACCGTCGGTGGACCATCGTCTTCCCTGGCCAGGGAAATCGTTGGAGGAGGTGATCCACGATGGGATCACGTCACATCGGCGTAGAGATCGACGCCGCGCACGCGACCTTCGAACGGCTCATCGAACCGGTACTCGACGGTGCGGGACTGCTCGACCCGCCCGAACCCGTGCGGTACCTCGCGCACATCATCCTCGACTACCCGCTCACTCGAGCGATACCGCGCCTCGAGCAGTGCAACTCGATGATTCGAGCCCGCACGCTGGTGATGACCCAGGCCACGCACCCCGTGTACCAGGATTGCCTCGCCTCGTACCACGTCGCCGGAGTCGTGAGCAGCACGGACGAACCCGCCATCCTGAGTGGCGTGTACGCCGCAGCGAGCGCCCAGAAGACGTACCAGTGGAAGTCTGGACTGACGTACATGGAGCTCCGCGTCACGCGGCTCCTCCTCCAGGGCCTCGACACGCGTACCACCGCGGAGAGGCTCTCGATCTCTACCAAGACGGTCAACGCGCACGTGTCGAACATCCTCGGGAAACTCGGTTACGACAGCCGCGCTCAGCTCATCGCTCGTCTGTTGGGGGGTGGGGAGCTCGAGGAGGGGCGAGATCACCTCGACGACGACAAGCAATCTGAGTAGCGTAGCCACCAATCAACCGCTAAGGGCAGCAGGTGAAGGCCTCTCTGGAAACTGGGCTAGGGTTCGAGAGAGGCCTCATCTGGCGCTGCATGTGGCCAGCCAAGTGAAGGTGCACGTATCCGGGAAGCACCGCCAAGCACCTTCGGTCAAGTGCTAGGGTCACAAGCGACTTCAGCGTCATTGCGTAACTGTGTACATCACCCCGAGAGTGTAGAGTTCGAGTCCGTGCAGGGTATTAGGTCCCGCTGGTCAGTCTTGCGTCCAAGCGCGCTCAATACGTCGCTTCATCGCGAGTGCAACTGACGATCTGATGTCGTGCTTCGGCAAGCGAGCGATGGCTGACTCAACGAGCTCCATATCCGTTCTCAAAAGACGAGCGAGGTGAAGAGTTGCGTCCGCGTCACCGGTCGCGAGTACACTTCGACGCAACAGCTCTTCGAGGTGTTCACGAGCATCGACCAACTCCGGGGAGATCGCGTGGGGCAGGAGCGGACCTCGATACAGGGCAAGTGCGTCACGAAGCTGTCCCCCCGCAAGGTGCCGCTCCACAGCCAAGAAATCGGCGCGAACTGGTAGACCGATCGCATAGGGCTTGCTCGATATCGGGATTCTCTTCCTTAGCCGTGATACTGCCGCCTTGAGGCTGCTGATATTAAACCGATCTCCGTACACACGCTCGCCAAGCTCCTCAGCTGAGAGGCCCGCCGGGTGCATTGCCAACACGGCAAGGATCTCGCAGTGCCTGAGCCCGAGTTCAAGCCGCTCCCCGTTCAGGATCACGGAGCAGTCGCCGAGAAACGCCAACTCAAGATTTGGAGCGTCGCCGGCCCATAGCCGCCTTAGCGAAGGCACCTCTCGGTAGTAGCCGCCAAGTAGTTTCCACCCTGATGGGGCCAGTTCGCGCAATCCAACGTCTCCTTGCCGAAGTACCGTCAGAGAACTATCTGCATGGCCCGACCGAAAACGTGCGATGCCAAGAGCAATTGTTGCTTGTGCAAGCTTGTGCGCCTCAATGCCTAACCGCAGACTCTCTTGCGCCAACTCGAGGTGTTCGGTTGCCGCTCGAAGATCTGAGTTCAGGAGCGACAGTCCCGCAGCTAGGTTCGCAATACCCTCGGCAGCCGAATCGGTCCCGCGAGCGATGGCGAGTGCGCGAGCTGCCACTGCACGAGACTCATCAACCATTCCTCTGTTCGCCAATGCGTGAACGAGATCAACTGCAGCATGGTGGTACTGACCGAGGCCAGCGTTGTCAAGGTTTAGTCGATAGAGGTCACAAGCTTCTACCAGTTCGCCCTTCAAAAAGTGCCAATCAGCTCGTGTCGATACGAGAGCCTCCATCGTCGGAACTCCTGCCGCAGACAAATCGAGCTCGTCAACAATGTCTTCGAGGCCAACTAGATCACCCGTCAGCATGCGCGCAAACGCATCGAGGCCCACAGCGAGTAGGCGGCGGACGTCATCGTTTAACTCGTGCTTCACATGGTACGCAATTGCCCAGCGCGACCATTGAAGTGACTCGCCATACCTGCCGCGCTTTATCCAGTAGTCGGAGAGGTCGGTTGCGCACGCCATAACCTGGTCCCTGTAGCCCAGGGCCTCTGCCTTTCTCATCGCCCTGGCCAGAAGCGCAGAGCCTGCCTGGTCCGATGATGTCTGCGATAAGGCAAAGGCATGGATTCGCATCGTCAGTGGCGTCTCACACTTGGCCAACGCGCGTGCGGTCTCGTTCACAAGATCTGGTCCAGGAAAGGCGGCTGCGACGAGTGCCCGCAACTCAGGTGCATCATGTACATCGAGGTGTTGCTCAACCTCAGCACGAACGGCCGCGTGATGGTTCACAGCCGTTGCGGCTGCGAAGTACCATTTCATCGTATTGTCTGAGCTTCGGCGCTTCGTTGCTCCGAGACCGTCAAGAAGCCCAAAGAGTCTCCGCGACAGCCCACGTTGCGTAAGAGCTCGAGAACCGGCCTCCACAAGTGACTCGTCAAGCGGCAGGTTAGAACGAATCGCTAACTCGAGCCCCTCGGCATGGAGACCCCGCGACACGTAAGCACGGACGATCTCCGACTCCTCAACCGATTCTTGGCATGATCCCACAAGGCTTGCACCAGCAGGCTCAGGCACGATCACCGGCGGCATGTTGAAGTGCGCAGAACAGCGTACGGCGAACGGAAGGTACAGCCACCCCGCGTCTTCGGCTATGTCCAGCAATGCATTGACGTCAAGGTTGGGTGAGAGATCAGCACTGGCCTCAATGTCGTGTCTTGTCAGCAGAAGGTCACCCGCGGGCAACAGTGACGCCGGATCATACCGCTCAACGTCTGCTAACGCCTCCCCCACAACGACCACCTTCACACCACGGCCGCTTAGGTAGTGAAGGTAATCTCCCGTCTCACTAGCATGCTCGACGCGTGAAAACACGAAACATACGGGTTGAAGGGTCGCCGCAACTCTAGCCACTATTCGCATGCAGTGTTCAATTGGAAGGCCGTGGCCGACGATTCTAGCTGACACTGCACGCGCGACTGCATCCGAGAACTTGTTCCCCTGGCTCGCTACGTCACCGCTGTCATATGGGTCGAACTCAACCCAAACAAGGCGCTCACCGAATCCAGCGAGTTCCGCGATTATATGGTTGATGCCGTGTTCACGCGTACCGACGACGCCTACCGGTGACGGCATCTCCCGAATCATCTTGGTGATCCGGGCACTCCAGCTATTCTGCGCAATGAGACCACTACCGGCAGATCGCGGCTCGTCGACAACCATGGCATCCATTTAAGCTCAGTCTTCAGCTGCTGTACACCGTTTCGCAGCAATTGCCTACGTGTGGGGCTCGTTTCATCGCCCTACAGCGCCTAGGACTAGAACGACGAGAAGCGAACAGAAGCACAGTGGCGGAGACCCAGCCAAGGCTCCTGGAGAGGTGTGTCTATTGTTGGCCGTTGAACCGTCCGCACGGTCATGGTCAATCCAGCGCTTGTCAGTGTCGGTTGCAGGAGTGTACGCCTTCGTTCTGCCGAACGCGGTCCGTCGACCCGTGAAGCACACTTGGCTGTGACGGTGAATGTCGCTACAACTGATAGTGCGCAGTCCAGCGCGTTCTAGAAGTTACCAAAGCCCCGCGCGCTTCTGCATTGCCCTTTTCGGGCCCTACGGAAACTGCGGACCCGATCATGGACCCGATCCTCTCAGTCTCAGAGTTGTCTGTCACCATTGCCAGAAAGATGCTTACAACGTCGGGGTCGAAGTGGGATCCGGAACCGTCCGTAATTACTTTGAGCGCCTCCTCGCGACCCACTGCAGGCCGGTACGTGCGGTCACTTAGGAGGGCTTCGAACGCGTCTGTGATCGCAATGATGCGCGAACCCACTGGAATGTCCGTTGACCGTCTACCAGCAGGGTAACCGCGTCCGTCCCATCTCTCGTGGTGATGAAGGACCATTTGCGCAATTGCCCGATACTCGGGACCGGGGCCGATGCTCCGAATGAGGTCAGCACCAATACTTGCGTGGCGCATCACGGAAAGGTACTCGTCGTGCGTAAGCCGGCCGGGTTTACGCAAAATGCTGCGCTCGATGCCAACCTTACCAACATCGTGCAACAAAGCTGCCCAGTAGAGCGACTGAACCTCACTTGGTGGCATCCCGATCTTCGTTCCTAAGCGGGAAGCGAGGACGGCAACGGCCTGCGCATGGTCGCGAATCTCGACGTCGCGGATGATCGAAGCGGCATGCAATGCCCGCAGCGCTCCAGCAATCCCAGCTGTCGTTGCACTCGACACTAGGTCAGCATCGAGACTCAAAGTGTCGTCTAGATGTGAGCTCGGTGACAGAAGAACACCGAGGATAACAAATACTGCGCACAAGGTGAGCGCCTGTGCCAATTGGTGAACTGAAGGCGACCAGATTAGTGCAGCAACCGAGGTAATTGCCACGACGATGCCAGAAAGCTGGGCAACTCTGGACATTGTCTGGTGCGTACTGATCCGAAGGGACGCAAGAACCAACACGGCGGCAACAAGCAACTGGAGCGGATCGATCCACCGAAACTCACCGAGCACACCGGCAGACGAAGCGCTACGAACCGCGAAGAGCAACGTGACACAGATGCCAACGACAACGAGCCATCCAACCGACGATGCAGAACTCGATGCGCTACCAACCCGCAGAAACCGACTAGCGACCGCCATGCAGCGATCATAGGGAAACGCCCCTTATGCGCCGCATAAGGGGCGTCCAGTACGGAAACTATGTGCAGTTGTGCTTCGTCAATACTCAGCGCTGCGAGGTGAGGTTGCCGGCGGCGACCAGAAGGGCGACGTTCGCGAGCGCGAATGCGGCGAGCGAAAAGAAGATGCGCTTCCCAGTGTTCTTCATGTGGACCCTGCTTCCGAAGTGCTGCCGAAGGCAGCGAACTCGCCACCGCAACTCCCGATTGCACGTGGCGCCGTCCAGACCTCCCAGTCCGAACGGGACTTAACGGCCGTAGCCGCGCCGAAGAGCACCGCGATTGGGGGACTGGATCAAAGACTCCCCCCTTGCTCCCAAAC
>JBJHBB010000109.1:0-6970 GCA_050485265.1 Rhodothermales bacterium
GCCATGGACATCGCGCGCCCATACTGCTCGACCTTTCCGTGCAGAGCAAGACGCTCGCCTTTGCTGAACAGGCGCTGAATCCACGACGCTCCTCGAAACCAGACAGCGTTCATCGATCCGGTCTCGTCAAACAGGCGGAGTTGGAAGCGACTCTTGCCACCGCGCCCCGAGACGACGCCGGCCTCCCGCACGGAGCCGACCACCGTAGCTACCTGGCCAGGTCGCAGTTTCCCGATTGGCGTCACCGACGACCGATCCAGGTACCGGCGCGGGTAGTATCGCAGGAGGTCCGCAGGCGTTGTGACGCCGGCCTGTCTCAGCGGCTCCGCTCTTCGCTGGCCGACACCATCCAGCCGGGCAATGTCGTCGTCTAAGATGCTCATTGGCGCTATAATCGCCGCCATGATACGCTACTCTCAATCGAATGACGGCAGCCACTGCACGCCGTGATTTGCTAGTGTTCGACGTCATCCACGCCGATGCCATGCTCCACCGAGTTCGACTCCTCGCAGTACTTCTCCTTTGCGTGGTAATACCCGGACCAGTGGCAGCGCAGCCTGGGTCGGTCGATACCACAGGAGTAGAAGTCAGGGAACTCACCGTCTTCGTTCCGGGCGGGCGACTCTCGTCGCGCCTGCACCACCCCGGCGGCACCGAGAGCCTCCCTCTGGCCATCCTCGTTCGCGACCCGCGTCAGAACGAGCTCGTAGACGTTGAAGCCTACACCGGTCGGGGCATCGCCCTGTTGGAAGTCGATCCGCGCGGAATGGGCGAATCGACAGGTGACTGGCGTCAGCGCACCATTCCGCAGTTAGCCACCGACATGCTGGCTGCCATGCGCCGCGCCCAGCAGGAGCCCGGCATCCATGCCAACTCGGTCGGGTTTGTGGGTATGAACCGAGGAGGCTGGATTGCTCTCGAGGCAGCCGCGCGGGCCGACGACGCAGCCTTCCTGGTGACGGTGGGGACGCCATTCGCAACGGGCATTGATCAGGTCCTCTACGAAGAGGAGTTTCGCTTGAGGCAGCACGGCGTCCCGGAGGACGAAATCCGCTCCGACATCGAGCGTCTCCGCCGACGATTTCGCAGCGCATCGGCTGTGCCCCAAGCCTGCCGCATCATCCTGGATCCTGATCTCTGCTCGACGCTGGCGTTCGATCCACAACGGCCGATCCGACGAGTCCAGGTGCCTGCGCTGGCCGTATTCGGGGAAGGAGACCCGCTGGTGCCCGCGGGACCAAACGTCGAGGCTCTTACCCGACTCGACGCAAATAGACGCTTCGAGACCGTTTTAAGGCGGGGACCGGACCTGTCGCACTCGGCCGAGGCGCACGAGGAGGGGGCAGCCTGGATCGCCGACGAACTTACGACGCGAGTTGACCAGGCTTCGACAGCGCAGCCGCCGGCCAGCGTCCGCTCGCACTCGTTCTACCCGATGCCCTCGCTCTTCTATAACCCGGAGACTGGATGGGGAGGCGGCGCCAGCGTAACACACACACTCGGGTTCGGAGGAGGTCTGCTACCTCAACATCCCACCGTCACCGATCTCGGACTCATCGTCACCGAGAGGCGCCAGGTAATCGCGAGCCTGTCGACGAATCACTACACCCGTGGAAACAGCTTCCTGATCTCTGTAGCCGCGTCGCACATCCACTTCCCTGAGACATTCTACGGAGTGGGCGCGGACCTCCCGACAGTGCAGGGTGAGCGATACGTGAACCAGCGATCGGCGGCTGTCGTCGCCGTGAGACGGCGGTTGGGCCATGGTTTTTTCCTGGGAGGAAGTGCTCAGGTGGCCCGTCACAAAGTTCTCGAAGCAGATCCCACGGGTCAACTCGCAATAGAGTCGATCGCGGGGGGCGAGGGCGGAGCAACGATCGGGCTGGGCGTTCGGGCTTCCTGGGACACCCGGGACCACGTCTTCACCGCCCTTCGCGGATCCTGGTTGGGACTCAGGGTGGACCACTTCTCACCGGCCTACGGCAGTGACTTCACCTTCACGCAGGCCAATCTGGACGCGCGGTACTACCACCCGCTATCGAGAAGCCACAGGCTGGCGTTTCAGTTTGTCGCGACGGCCAGCCGCGGCGACGTGCCCTTCCAGATGATGCCACGCATGGGAGGTCCGTTCGTGATGCGCGGGTACGTGCCAGCCCGCTACCGCAACAACGATCTGGCTGCTCTACAGGGTGAGTACCGAGCCGACATCTGGGGACCGCTGGGAGCCGTTGCTTTCGCACACCTCGGCGGCGTGGCGGAAAACATGTTCCGTTTAGACCCCGGGGACGTCCGCGCGGGCTTCGGGGGCGGCCTCCGAATCGCCCTCGGCCGCCAGGACCGGCTCAACTTCCGTGCGGACTATGCCTTCGGCGACAGACGCAGAATGCTTTTTCTGACCATGGGTGAGGCGTTCTGACGCCAAATTCCGGGTCGTCACACCGGAGCGCCCGGCGCGACGACCCGGGGCCGGACTCAGTCCTCTCCGCCGACCTCATTCCAGGCGTCGGCCACCCAGACCCACTCCCCATTTCGGTTCTCGAGGACGCTCAGATAGTGCCCGGTGTACGACCCCGCGGTCCAGGAGCCGAAGACGTAAGCCAGGTCGCCCGAAGCGGCCACCTCGATGCGGTCGGAAGTGACGGAGCTTGTGTGGGGCTCCTCATCGTCGGCGCCCTTCTGAAAGTCCGCCAGAATCGCATCCCGTCCGCGCAACACTTCTTCGGGTGTGATGACGATCGCGTCCTCTGAGTACATCTGAACTAGTGTCTCGAAGTCGCGAGCTGAAGCGAGTTGCTCCCAGCGCTCGTTGGCCGCACGGATGTCGGCTTCTGCGTCCTCAGCGGACACCTGCATCGCGGGCGTTGAAGCGTCATTGTCGTATCTCGGCTCTGACGGCCGGTCGCAGGCTGCGGTGGTCAGCAGTAGAGCTGCGACCAAGATTGGTGCATAGTGCTTCATGGGTAATACCGGTTGTGAAGGGTGATGCCGCCGGTTGCCGTCGGCGGCCGCCCAATCTATGGCGAAGCTCCTAATAATCAACCGGGTTGATCAGTGATTCGCTGCCACCCTGCCCGCCAGCCACACCGCTATTCCATCCTCCGCGAAGGCGACCAAAATGTCCGGCACACCCGCTTCCAGAGTCAGGCGTCGCCTTAGCCCTGTCGCGGCGGAAGCGGACGCGATGGCACACACCATGGCTGTCATCACTGCGATGCCCTTATGAACCGGTGGGCCATCCGACAATGCCGCGGCAGACGCTGCTGCGAAAACCGCTCGGCCAGCGAGAGGCCCAGGATCGGTACGTGGGGGGATGCCGGGGACCTTGTCCACAACCATCTCGCCGGCAGCGGCCAGCTTAAGCGCGGTGGCGAGAGCCGAGCGTCGCTTCGATGTGCCATCGTCTGCCTTGCTCAGCCGGTGCGCGACGGCCGCGGGACCGCACATGCCGCGCAATCCGGTCATCACCCCGATCGCTATGGAATCCTTGAGTTGAATCATCGACGTAGATACCCGCGGAAAGTGCGGAATGCACGTGTGCGACTTCCGCGAGTTCTTCTGGAGCGCGGAACGAGGGCTCACGGCTTCTGTTGCTAGGATCGAATCTTTGCCTCCCCCAAGATGATCCGCATACTCTGGGCCGACGACGAGATAGACCTTCTCAAGCCGCACATCCTCTTTCTGGAGGAGAAGGGCTACAACGTTGCCAGCGTGACCAACGGCTCCGATGCCGTTGCACGCACGCGCCGCGAGCGGTTCGATGTCATCTTTCTCGACGAGCAAATGCCGGGGCTGGGGGGTCTGGAAACCCTCGCCGAGATCAAGGCGATCGCACCCGGCACTCCCGTGGTCATGATCACTAAGTCGGAGGAGGAGCACCTCATGGAGGACGCGATCGGAGCGCAGATCGCGGACTACCTGATCAAGCCGGTCAACCCGAGGCAGATCCTGCTTACATGCAAGCGCCTCCTCGACCGCGATCGGCTCCGAGAGGAACGCGTCTCGCAGGACTACCTTCGACGGTTCGGCGAGATCTCCTCACGCATCTCGGCCGGCCTCGATCATAAAGGCTGGATCGACGTATACCAGCAGCTCGTCCGCTTTGGTCTGGAGCTTGACACGGACGCCGGAGCGCGCCAGATCCTGGAGGACCAGTATCGCGAGGCCAATCGCGAGTTTGGACGCTTCATCGAGGAGGAGTATCCGCACTGGATCGCCTGGGCGACGAAGGGCGAACGCGACGACCGGCCGGCGCTGTCTCAAGAGGTCTTCCCCAGGTGGGTTCTGCCCCGGCTCGACAACGGCAAGCCCGTCGTGTTCATGCTAATCGATTGCATGCGCTATGACCAGTGGCTGCAGTTCGAGGAGCTGATCTACCCCATGTTCGAGATCGAGCGCGACTGGCACTATTCGCTGCTCCCGACGGCTACCCCGTACAGCCGCAACGCCATCTTCTCGGGACTTCTCCCCATCGACATCGCCAGGAAGTACCCGCAATACTGGCAGGACGACAACGGTGATGAGGGCTCGCTCAATCAGCACGAAGAGCAGCTGCTGGGTGAGCTCCTCAAGCGCAGCCATCGTGGGGATGTGCGCCTCCGCTACGATAAGATCATCACCGGAGACGACGGGCAGGCGCTGGCAAGCTCGGCCTCGGACCTGGCGCAACACGATCTGGCGGCGCTCGTGGTCAACTTCGTCGACATCCTCGCGCACAGCCGATCGGACTCAAACGTGCTGAAGGAAATCGCGCCGGATGAGCGAGCCTATCGGGCCCTCACCCGAACGTGGTTCGAGCACTCGTGGCTTTACGACCTCTTCCAGCACCTCTCGGAGATGGACATCGAGCTCGTCGTCACCACGGATCACGGCGCGGTGCGGTCACTGCATGCAACCAAGGTGATCGGCGACCGTGACACCTCCACGAGCCTGCGGTACAAGCACGGTCGCAACCTTAAGGTTGACAGCAAGAATGCCATTTTCGTCAAGAACCCGGAGGAATACGGTTTGCCGCGAACGAGCCTCACGCAGAACTACATCTTCGCGAAAGAGGACTACTACTTCGTCTACCCCACCAACTACCACCGCTACCTCAATCAGTACATGGACACGTTCCAGCACGGGGGCGCGGCTCTCGAGGAAATGATCCTACCGGTGGCCACCCTCCGCCCGCGCTCGTGAGAACACGCGTGACCGCCTCCGTGCAGGAGCTACTCCCGGCCGTCACCTCGTCGCCTGCGGAGACGGCGGAGTTGGGAAGCAGGCTCGCTTCGACGTTGGAGCCTGGTAGTATCCTCGCGCTGACAGGTGACCTCGGTGCGGGCAAAACCCAGTTTGCGCGTGGCCTGTGCCGAGGACTTGGCGTCGACGAGCGCGAAGTGACGTCCCCAACGTTCACGATCGTGCAGGCTTACAAGGGCCGACTGCCCGTCTACCACATCGACGCCTACCGCATCGAGCACGTGGACGAGTTCCATGAGATGGGGTACGAAGAGATGTTTTTCGGTGATGGGGTGACGATCATCGAGTGGCCGGAGCTTGTGGAGGCGCTGGTTCCAGACTCTGCGCTGAGGATCCGGCTCGAGCACGCGGGCGGTGACGCTCGCCGCATCACCGTAGTAGACGAAGCGGTTTCGAGGTGACGTACGCCGCGGTCGAGCGCCTGCTGTTCGCGCTACCGCGCTTCGCGGTGCTGGGAAGGGATGCGATGAAGCCGGGGCTCGAGCGCATCAGAGCACTTCTGTCGGGGATGGGCTCGCCCGACAGAAAGTATCGCTCGGTACAGGTCGCGGGCACGAACGGAAAAGGGTCGACCGCATCAATGCTGAGCGCGATCCTCACGGCCGGAGGCGCCAGGGTGGGCCTGCACACTTCCCCACATTTGCTGTATCTGGGCGAGCGCATGCGGGTTGACGGTGCGCCCGCCCCTCGCGAGTGGCTCGCGGAGACCGTCGCCAGACATGCACGGCTGATCGACGACGTATCGCCGTCGTTCTTCGAGGCAACGGTCGCCCTGAGTTTGCTCTACTTCGCCGATCGGGAGGTGGATGTCGCCGTGGTGGAAGTCGGCTTGGGAGGACGACTCGATGCCACGTCGGCGATATCACCGGATGTCGGTCTCATCACACGCATAGCGCTCGACCACGCCGACATCCTGGGCCCGAATCTCGAGGACATCGCTCGGGAGAAGGCAGGCATAGCCCGCGCCGGCGTTCCGCTCCTGACGACCGTGGAGGCCGGCCCCTTGTTGAGTGTCATCGAAACCGAGTCTCACTCTCACGGCGCGAACGTGGAAGCCGTCCGCCATACGATGGAGGTCGAGCCTTCTGGGGCGCTCCTGAACATCACCAGCCCTGAAGGCACCTACTCAGAACTCCACCTCGACCTGGCCGGAGAGCACCAGGTCTGGAACGCTGCGCTTGCATTGAGGGCTTGCGAGGTGTTGAATAGGGGTCGGGCCGACTTGCACGCGGTGAAGCGCGGACTCAGCGACACCGTGCAACTGTCAGGCATCCGCGGTCGGTGCGAGGTCGTCCACCGCGATCCGGTGATAGCGGTGGACGTGGCACACAATGCCGACGGCGTACAAGCCGCGCTATCGTGGTTCAGATCGCTGGGACTCGCCGACATCCACGTCGCACTGGGCGTGATGAAGGACAAGGACGTCGCCGCTCTCGCGGCCGTCCTTGACGGTGACCTGATCGTTCATCCTCTCGCGATCGATAACGAGCGCGCCCTACCGGCGGCCGCCCTTTATGATGAATTGCGAAGCGCTGGTGTGAACGTTTCCGAGGGAGGCCGCGTATGGGACGTCGCGAGACAAATTCTGGACGCACGCCGACCGGGGGCCGGCCTCCTCGTAACCGGATCGCACCAGGTAGTCGCGCAGCTGCTGGACCGACCGGGTGGGCAGGCACCGTAGCCCCGGTAAGTTCTGGCGTTGTACCTTCCTATCTCCTCTCGCGCCCGCCCT
>JBJHBB010000110.1:0-4334 GCA_050485265.1 Rhodothermales bacterium
CTATTGGTATGGGCGGCGCCTGGCCGGGCGATCGTGAGCGCGCGAGCCACGGTCACGGTGCCTTGATTGTCGATCACTGCGTTCAGATTGTTGGTCGCGGGCGTCGCGGTGGTCGACATCGACACGATCGTGCCCTGGTTCACCAGCGTCCCATTGGTCACGGTCAGGTCGCCTCTCCACGAACTTGCCGAGTTACCGAGTACGAGCTCGCCTTCGTTGGTGAACCCGCTGGCGGCGGTAAGCATCACGTGTCCGATACTGCTGTTGCCGAGGACGCGTAGAGCGCCACCTGAGGCGACATGGAGATCGCCGTTGATGCTGCTGTTCGCGATCGTATTCAGCGTCCCACTGACATTCAGGTCTGCGCCGAACGTCACCGCGTTGAAGTTGACCGTCCGACCGGACGCGACGGACATTGCTGCGGACCCCGACACAGTTACGTTCTGAAGATTCAGCATTGGCAGGTTCGCCTGGGCGAAGTTCTGCGAGAGCACGAGCTCCAGACTCGTCAGCGCGATCAAACCGGGTCCGGTCCATGTCCCACCAGAGTAGGTGAGGGTCCCGTTCGTGATCGTGACTGTGTGTCCTTCACTAACTGACAAGGCGCCAGAGAATTGGTGAGACGCGCCTGCACGGTTCAGCGTGAGATTGCGACTCACGGCAATCGTGCCCTGGTGATCGAGAACTGCGTTCAACACGTTGGCGGCCGGAGTGGCAACCGTCGACGTCGATTCGATCGTTCCCGTATTCGTGAGCGTGCCCTCGGTCACGGTCAGATCTCCGCGCCAGGAACTCGCCAGGTTTCCGAGCTCGATCGTCCCGTTGTTCGTGGCCGAGTTGGTGACGGTCAACATCACATGGCCAACGCTGTTGTTTCCCAGGATGCGCAGTGTCGCGCCACTGGCCACCGAGAATGAGCCTATGGTCACGTTCGTCGTAACGTGAGGCTCGGACGGCGTTCCGGAGGGAATCACAGCGGTGTCGGAAGTACCAGGCACGACGGCCGGTGACCAATTCGCGGCGGTGGTCCAGGAAGAGTTCTGAGATCCGTTCCAGGTGAGGGTCGCCTGGGCGTTTGCCACCAACGGGGCGGCCAGCAGAAGGCTGCAGATACCAAATAGGCGAATCAAGGAGGTCATGGCGATCACGGGCTAAGGGAGGAGTTTTTCCGGTTGTGCGCTGAGGCAGCCCGGCACTCCTCCTTTCGTGGTAACCGCATTGATCCTATCATCCTTGACACAAAAAATGTGTCTGCCTAACATCCCGCTTTCAGGGCCCGGAGCGCTCATGCCTGCAGTCCCCGAAGACTATAGCCGGACGGCCGATACGACTCAGCTGCTCCTCGATGCCAGCGCCGGCGACGCCGCCGCCCGTAACGCGCTTTGGCCGCACGTTTACGAAGCCCTTCGAGATCTGGCGAGGCGGCGACTGCTCGAGTTTCGGTCCGGGGATACCCTTGATACTGGCGCGCTAGTCCACGAAGCCTTCCTGAGACTCGTCGACCAAACCCGGATCGATCTGGCCGACCGCAGTCACTTCTTCGCTCTCGCCTCGCGGGCGATGCGCTTCGTGTTGATCGACTACGCACGGCAGCGCAGCGCGCTGAAGCGTGGAGGCCCGGAGGCCGACATTCGACTTGACGAGAGCGTCATGGCCGCGGACACCGCGGCAGCAGATCGCGCTGTGGACCTGATCTCTCTCAACAGCGCGCTCGATCGACTCTCGGCGACGGACAGCCGATTGGGCGATCTGGTCGAGTTCCGATTCTTCGGGGGATTGACCTATGAGGAGATCGCCGACATTACCGGTCGATCTGTGCCAACGGTCAATCGCGACTGGCGCCGCGCGCGAAGCTGGCTATTCCAGTACATGCAGGACCACCCTTCCGTAGCCTGAGCGCGGAGGCCGCGCGCGAGATGGACGCGATCAATGACTGGAAGACAATCGACGCGATTCTAGACGAAGCGCTGCAAAGGCCAGCCGACGAGCGGACCGCCTACCTCAGGGCACGCTGCGGCGGGGATGTCGCCCTCTATGAGTCCGTCGAACGCCTGCTGGCGATAGATGTGCTGGCAGAGGACGCCCTAGGCGATTCGGTCGCGGACTACGCCAAGCCGCTCCTGCCGGGACTTCGGTCGCATCTGGAGGCCGTGTCGGACCTGACACCCGGCGAGCGCGTGGGGCCCTACCGAATAGACGGGCTTCTCGGGCGCGGCGGGATGGGGAATGTCTATCTGGCCAGTCGCGACGATGGCACCTGCACGAAGCAGGTAGCGCTCAAGCTCGTCCGCCGTGGCCTCGATACCGACGACATTCTCGATCGATTCCAGCGCGAACGTCAAGTGCTGGCCTCTCTGGATCACCCGCACATCGCGCATGTGCTCGACGCCGGAGCGACCCGCGACGGCAGGCCGTACCTGGTGATGGAGCACGTCGAGGGTCAACCCCTGCGTGAGCACTGTGACGCGCACCGGCTCTCCGTCGAACAACGATTGCGTCTGTTCGAGCAAGTGTGCGAGGCCGTGCGACATGCGCATGCACGCCTCGTCATCCACCGCGACCTGAAGCCTTCGAACGTTCTCGTAACGGCGGAAGGGGAAGTCAAGCTCCTCGACTTTGGCATCGCGAAGGTCCTCGATCCCGACCGAGGCGTGGCCCCTCTGACGCGCGCCGGCTCGCGACTCCTCACACCCGAATATGCCTCACCGGAGCACGTACGCGGAGACGCGGTCTCCACCGCGACCGATGTCTACAGCCTGGGAGTATTGCTCCACGAAGTGCTCACCGGCCAACGGCCAGGTCGGGCCCTGCTCGGCCCCGAATCCGTTGCGAGCACGCCCCCGTCGCGCCTGGCGACACCGGCGGCTGCATCGGCGTGCCGGATGTCGACGGATGCGCTGCGCAGGCGGCTGCGTGGCGACCTCGACCAGATCGTTCTAAAAGCCCTGGCCGACGAACCCGAGCGACGTTTCGCTTCGGTCGAGGCTCTTCTCGACGACATCCGAAGACACCGAAGCGGCCTGCCGGTGCGTGCACGGCCTGCAGGTCGTGCGTATCGGGCTGCACGCTTCATAGGGCGACACCGAGTCGGCGTCGTCATGACCATCGGCACCTTCATCTTTCTGATCGTGGGCATCGTCGCTCTGGCAATCGCTCAGCGGAACACCGCCCTCGAACGTCACCGGGCCGAAAGCGAGCTAGCACAGAAGCAGCAGGTGACGGCATTCCTCACCGACATCTTCGGTGCCGCATCACCGTCGGAGACGCGCGGTGACACCCTCACTGCGTTCGATCTATTGCACCGAGGTGCGGAACGCGTTCGCAGCGAACTGGCAGGCCAGCCTGAACTGCAGGGACATCTACTCCACATCTTGAGCGACGTGTACGAGCGTCTCGGTTCGCTGGACCTCGCACTTGACCTGGCCGAGGATGCGCTCGCCAAACGCCAACAGGTCTATGGTGCACACCATTTGGCGACGGCAGAGAGTCTCAATCGGCTGGGCTCCGTGCGCCAGTCCCTCGGCGACTATGATGGTGCGGGACATGTGCTCTCTGAGGCGGTTGCGATGCGGCGGGCGCTTCTTGGACCGGATCATCAGCTCTACGCCGAGTCGGTCCTGAACCTGGGCCTCAATTACAGTTATTCGGGTGACTATGAAGCGGCGGAGCCGCTTGTGCGTGAGGCCTTGGCCATCGACCGCCGCCTGCATGGCGACCGGCATGCTGACGTGGCGACGGCTCTGAACAATCTTGCCGTGCTCCTCTATTTCAAGGGTGACTACGCCGGTGCCGAGCAGGCGTTAGAGGAGGCGCTCGATATTCGACGTGAGATTTATGGTGATCCCCATCCACGAGTCGCGATCACACTGAACAACCTCGGGAGTATCCAGCGGCGACTGGGCCGGATAGCAGAGGCCGAACGCTCGCTTTCGACAGCGCTAGAAATGCAGCGCAGGCTCGTCGGGGATCGGCATCCTGACGTCGCCAGCGGCCTGAGCAATCTCGCGGCAGTCGTTAGTGAGCGCGGAGAGCACGGGCGCGCCGTGGATCTGCTTCTGGAAGCGCTCGAAATCGGACGAAGTGCTCTTGGAGTCCATCCCGAGGTGGCCGACGCGCTGTCCAACCTGGGCTCAGCGTACCTGGCTTCGGACCGTCCCGGCGACGCTCTGGTCGCCTTCACGGAGGCATACGCCGTGAACGAGCAAACGAGGGGAACCGCGCATCCCCGCACGGTGATGGTGATGACCAGGATGGCGACCGCACTCGAACGGCTCGGGAGAGCGCCAGAGGCCGAGGCGAGGCTGCGCGTGGCGTTTTCACTGCAGGAGGAAATC